>CAYPHP010000708.1:0-864 GCA_964410045.1 uncultured Acidobacteriota bacterium
AGCCGCGTGCTTTTCGTTCGTGCCGCGCTGGATTTCGCGGGAGACGCGGGTGTGGCGAACCTCAATGAGCGGTGTCGCGCCGGCCTTCCGAGTGGCGCGCATCAGCTCAACGGAGAATTCATCGGGCACATCAATCATGTCCAGCAGCACGCGGTCGCCCTTCTTCAGCGCGGTGGAATATTCAACCAACAGCTTCGCCAGTTTTGTGTAACGCGGATCGGTCATATTGTGGGCGCAAGGCTAAGGGATGATTTGCGTTTGTCGAGCAGAGCGTTGTGACTTGTTACCGCTCGGGAATGTGATAATTAAAGTGCATGCAGTTCAAGTCTTACGTCTTACGAGCACTTTTGTTTCTTGAAGTTGCGGCGCACGCACAAACGACGGTGTTCACATATCAAGGTCGCCTGGCCGATGCCGGCGCGCCGGCCAACGGGACTTACGATTTGCGGTTCACGCTCCATGACACTGCCGCGCTGACCAATCAAATCGGGAGCGCCACCAACGTGGCACCGGTAACCGTCTCCAACGGCCTGTTCACTGTGGGGCTGGATTTTGGAAATGTCTTCGACGGCGGCGCGCGTTGGCTGCAAATCGGCGTCCGCGCCTTCGGCGACCCGAGCCCATACGTTACGCTTGCGCCACGCCAGCTTCTGACTTCAGTGCCCTATGCCATTCAGGCCATCAGCGCCGGGACCGCTTCAAACCTGAGCGGCACACTGCCGGCAACGAATTTGACCGGCACGGTGCGGGATTCGCAACTTTCCACCAACGTGGCGCTGCTTAATGGCGCGGCTAATTTTTCCGGAGCTGTGTCTGCTCCTTTTTTCAGTGGCAACGGCACCGGTTTGACCAATGTCCCGGGCA
>CAYPHP010000708.1:874-2885 GCA_964410045.1 uncultured Acidobacteriota bacterium
AACCTCGAAACCGAGGTGATCCCGACCGGGTCGAATATTCAGGCGCTGCCGAACACGGGCTATCTGGCTACTAACGATATAACGCCGGTAATCGTCACCTTGCCCGCATCCATGCGCGTGGGCGAAACCGTGCGCGTGTCCGCCAGCGGGGCGGGCGGCTGGATTCTGGCTCAGAACGCCGGGCAATCCGTCCTCTTCGGCAACCTCGTGAACAACCTCGGCGCAACCTGGTCCCCGCGTGCCACCAGCTTGAATTGGAAAGCCATCGCCGCTTCCGCCGACGGCAGTAAACTGGCGGCGGTCGTCAATGGCGGGCACATTTTCACTTCCACCAACTACGGCGCGACGTGGACGGATCGCGCGACGCTCGGCAACCAGAGTTGGACTTCCATCGCTTCTTCGGGAGACGGAAGCAAACTATTGGCAGCGGCGGCCTCCGGCCTTTATACCTCGACCAATTCGGGCGCAACCTGGACGCTGCGTCAGGGGACGGCGAGTTGGACCGGTGTCGCCTCGTCCTTGGACGGCGACAAACTGGTGGCGGTCGCTGGCGGTGGCATCCTTACTTCGACCAATAGCGGCGCGACGTGGACGGGGCGACTGGGAGCGGCGAGCTGGTCGGCGGTTGCGTCCTCTGCCAACGGGTCGAACCTCGTAGCGACCGTTCAAGGCGGGATGATTTACACCTCGACCAACGCCGGTGTCACTTGGGGGCCGCACGAAAGCAACCGAAACTGGGTTTCCGTGGCCTCTTCGTACGATGGCACCCGGCTCGTCGCGGCGGCGACTGGCGATCTCCTCTACACTTCATCCGATGCCGGCACGAATTGGGCACCGAACCTGGTCGCGCAAAACTGGTCGTCTGTCGCATCGTCTGCCGACGGCGCGCGGCTGGCCGCGGTTTGGGACCTCGGCACCATTTACATTTCCACCGATTCAGGACTGAATTGGCTGCCGCGCGATACGTTAACCACCGGGGGATGGAAAGCGGTGGCCTCCTCGTCTGATGCCAGCACGTTGGCGGTAGCCGGGACCAGCACTCAGATTTACATTTCATCACAAGCTACGACCACACCCGGAACCGCGGGCTATCTCTCCGGCGCACGCTTAAGCGCCGTGGAAGTGATGTACTGTGGCAACGGTGTATTCATGCCTGTGACGAGCCTAGGCGCCATTCGCGCGCGTTGAGAATTCGAGAATCAGTTCTTGGGCAACTGCTGCTGGTTAAGGAACGCCTGCTCGCTCCAATTTCTTAACTTCCTTCTTCAGCAGCGCGCCGACGCGATGTTTGGCCAGATAGACCTGTCCGGTATTAACACCCAGCGCGCGCGCCACCTCGCGCACCGGCTTGCCCAGAATGACGTGCAGATGATAAATCTCATAATGCTGCGGATGGACCTGGCGTTTGATTCGCGCCAGTGCCGTTTGCAGAAGATTCTTCTCCCATTCCTCATCCCAAACCGTGGTTAAGTCGAAGCCCGCCGGGTCCGGGACGCGCTCAATCGTGGCCGTGTGTGTCCCTTCCTCCTTCGTAACAGCCAATGTGTGGAGGGGGTGAATTTGTGCGGCTTGCCGTTTCTTCAATTGATCGAGGATGCGCCAGCGCGACACCGTGAGCAGCCAACCCTTGAAGGAATCCACCGCCGGATCGTAGTGAAAGCCCGGCATCTTCTTCGCCACGGAGATGACCGTATCCTGCACCACTTCCTCCGCCTCGACTTCGTTCAGCCCGGCCTTGCGCGCCACGCTGTAAATCAGTTCGCGGTACGTCTGATAAAATTCGTTCCAACTCGTGTCATCGCCCAAATCCTTCAGGCGCTCCAGCAAGCTGGCGCGGGTCGAAAGCAATTCGTCGCGGGGCATGACGGATTTAACCACGGATGACGCGGGTAGGCACGAATGTTTTTCACTCTGGACTTCGGGTGGCTGCTGGCTCGTGTGATCGGTGCAATCCGTAGTCATCTACTGAAGAACCGGGCGGCCCGAGCCGATTCTTTCAGGAATCTGCCGA
>CAYPHP010000709.1:0-2883 GCA_964410045.1 uncultured Acidobacteriota bacterium
ACTGAGGGCAATCGTTGCATAGACCGTGACGACCTGAGCAAAGCAGATTTCGCGGCAAGATTCCAGGACGATATAAGAGGTTACTTGATTCCTCATGACCCCACCCCCATCATACCGTCCGAGTTCGAGGACCCTATAGCTTCGAAGAGGTATGAGTGGCACTACAGCCGTGACGAACTCCGTTGTGAGGTATGAACCGTCAGCCCGATAA
Source organism: uncultured Acidobacteriota bacterium (assembly GCA_964410045.1). Classification (GTDB taxonomy): domain Bacteria; phylum Acidobacteriota; class Terriglobia; order JAJPHL01; family JAJPHL01; genus CAYPHP01. The sequence continues at coordinate 212 of CAYPHP010000709.1, forward strand.
GCTCGCTGGCCAACAAAAGTTGTTCCAAAACCCATTATGCTCTTCGGCATGCGATCTTATCCGCGAACTGCCGGCACCATGCCCTCAGACTCTGAGCGCGCCCATTTGCACAAAACTGGCACTGGAAGTCTCGCGAAAACCCTTGGGCGCTCATGAGTAGCAACAAATCCACAGGAATCTTACACCAGAAATCCACCTTCGTGCTGAAGCTTTAGCAAGGCCGTGTTTGGTCCGTAATCTGCGGTTCCCCTTCGCGGCTTATTTCATGTGTCCCTGATCTAGATCATCCTCCTCGGCGGCCGCGGGACGCTGCGGCTGGGTGCGCCGGCCGGCGCTCAGGTGATCGTAATTCAGCAGGGTATTGAAGATCAGGAAGTAGCTGCCGTGGGTCTGGTTGCGCCACATGGGATTGTTGGCGAACAGCACGACGTGACCCTTGCCCAGCGGAACGTCGATCACCACGGGGCGGCCGGCCAGTTCGCTGCCGCCGGCCAGCATGCCGCTCACCGGCAGGTCTTTCTCGTCGGCGAATCGCAATACGATCCGGGGTTGCATTTCCGGCGGAGGAAGCAGGTTGCGAGCCTGCTCGCGGAACTCCTCGGGAATCGCTTCGGCTCCACCCGCTGCGCCCGCGCCGCGCGCGGGGGCCTGCGGCGGATTCCAGGCCCGGCCCTGCGGAATGTCCGGATCGTTCAGCGAACCGCGGCCGGAAGGACGGCCTTGCGGCGCCCCGCCCAACGCTCCCCCTCCGCCGCCACCTCCACCAAAGCCGAACGCGCCCAGCCCGCCGCCGGCCTGAAAGACCGGTGACTGGTTGAAGTAGACCGGCAGATGGCCGCTCTCGTAGCCGTAAGCGATCGGGCTCTTGGCATCGGCGATCGACGCGTTCACCACAGTCCCACGAGCGTTGAGCTGCCGCGTCTCGCTGATGGTTACGCCTTCAACCATTCCGAAAGTGATGGGCACCGCGGAGTTGCCTTGGACGGTCACCAGCACGCCGCCGCCTTCGACGAACTTCTGCAAGTGCATCACGCCCTGCAGACCCATGCCGCCGCGCATATCGTCGGTGGTGTCGGGGCTGCCTGCCAGATTCGGCGTCAGCTCGCTGCCTTTCCACGGGATGGGATCGCCGCGCATGGGCAGCCCTCGGATGATGCTCTGCGCGGTGCCGCGCGCCGGCGGGAACACGATCACGTCAAACTTGTCGCGCAGGTTCGCGGTATCGCGAATGACGTGGTCGGAGATGTAGGTGTAAGGGATCTTGTAGGTGTCGAACGCGATCCGGAACCAGCCTTCATCCTGGGTGTTGACCCAGGTGTGCAGCAAGGCCACGCGCGGAGCGGCCAGCGCGTGCGTCGCCACTTTGGGCATGGCATCGGTGGCCGTAGCGTTCAGACCGAACTCTGCAACAGCGGCCTGCAGCCGCGCGCGCAGATCGCTGGGATTCCCCTCCGTGGGAACGATGAAGCTTCCCGTCGCGTATTTCTTGCCTTCGTGCTCGAAGGCGTCTTCGGCGGCCAGCATCTTCACGTCTTTCAAGCGGAAACGCAGGGTGGCCAGCGCGTTGTCAGTGTTGTGATTCAGGATGTAGGCGGCCGTCGTGGCCACGCCCGCGATGCGGCCTTCGGCCTTCGCCATCCCGGTGACGCCGGACATGGAAGACTTCAGGATAGCCGTGTCGGTCACCCGCCACGTCTTGATGTTGCGCAGCGCGCCCAGAGTCCAGCCGGTATCGTCATACGGCCGCGGATCATTCACGTTGTAATACTGGGTGTCGAGCAGCATGTCGGCCATGCGGCTGTAGGGCTGGTCCATGCGGATCACGTAGCTGCCCTTGGCGAACTTCTGGTCCTTGATCGTGACTTCCTGATCCAGCAGTTGGGCCTCGACGCCGTGCAGCTTCAACAAATTCACCAGCTCCGCGGCTTCTGCTGGACGCTTGTCAGTAGCCACTACGTAGGCCGCCGGACCCTCTTTCTGCGGTTTCTCCACCGAGCGGCGGCTCTTCAGGTAGAAATTGTTCAGGAAGCGGTCCTTCTGATCGGCCACCATTCTCATGGCGAACAGCAGGGCGCTCTGCTGCATGTTGGTGTTGTTGCGCATCGACCACCTGACGCGCGGCAGCGGCGGGTTAGGCCGGAACCACTGGCGGCTGGTCTGGTTGGCCTGCACGGTGCGCTCGCGGGTGTCGGCGCCCCCGTTGCCGAAAGTCTCGTAGAAGCGGCCGATCGAGTTATGCCCGTTGGCGACGTAGAACATGTAATTCGGCGCCCAGCCGTCGTAGAAGCCGTGCGTCCAAACGCCCGGCACGCCGCGCTTGGTCATCTCCTCGATCTCGTGGTAGGCCAGCAACTGCCATTCGTCCACCACCAGGGGATCAAGCCATGCGTTGTATGGTCCGGTTCCCGTAGAGGTATAGAGGAACGGCACCGACTCGTGCAGATCGTGGAGCACCGTGGGGTGGTACTCCAGGAACGTCTTCATCATGTTCTTGGTCAGGTTCAAGGCCAGGCCCATGCCGTCGCGATTGTTGTCGTGAGCGACATACTTGCCCCAATAGAGCAGGTTCGGCGCAGCCTTTCCGGGATTGGCTTTGCGATAGCGGTAGAGATCCACCTGGCGGTCGTGGCCGTCCACTTCCGAAACCGGCGTGATCAGGACAATGGAATTCC
>CAYPHP010000710.1:0-2868 GCA_964410045.1 uncultured Acidobacteriota bacterium
GGCGCTATCTCTGGCAGCAGTGCCAAAGCCCTGCAGTCCGTCTCTGCAAGATACAGCCGGGCATTTCCGGGCTATGCTTTGCTCCCGACGGCGACCGTCTGGTCATTACAACACTCTTCGGCAGCAAGGCAGAGCTGTGGAGCCGACTAAAGGGAGAGCAACTCCAGATTCTCACCACCAACGGATGTCGCGCGGCTCAGTCGTGGCGTGCCGCCTTTTCGCCGTCCGCACCTTTGCTCGCGATCGGGCTCACCAACGGCGCGGTCCTCGTGACAAATCTCGATGCGGGCACCCACTGGACTCTCCAGACCGGTGCATTGATGTCAGACGCTAACATGATGGCGGACAGACTGGCCTTTTCCCCCGATGGCCACCGCCTGGCCGCGCTCGGTGGACACCGGTGGGAGACGAAGGAGAAGGGAACCGTGTTCGTCTGGGAAACGGAGAGGTTCACACTATTGAGCACCAATGTGACCTCCGGCCCGATCGGCGATGCCTACCAATACGGAAGCCTCGCCTGGGCTCCTACTTCGGATCGTCTTTGGGTTGGTGCCAAGGACAGTTCCTTCGAAGAACTTCCTGTTACGCCTGGTGCCACGATTCGTAGGGCCGTGGGAGGAAAAAGCGACATCGCTCTCGCCGTATCCCCATTTGGGGACAGCATCGCCACCTCATCGGACTGGGATGGGCGGATAAAAGTATGGGACATCGCAATGGGAAAGCCACCCTCCGTGTCCCGATTGCTGACCGGTCACGCTGCATTCGTCAGTTGCCTGGCTTATTCGCCGGACGGACGTTGGCTGGCCACGGCCTCAGCTGATCAAACGATCCGTTTGTTTGACACGACCACCTGGCAACCCACCGAACTTCGTGGACACACCGAAGAAGTGCATGCCCTCGCCTTCACCCCGGACAGCCGGGTGCTGGCCAGCGGCAGTCGGGATGGTGAAGTGCTGCTGTGGCGTCTCGACTCCGTGGAAGGAGCGGAGGAACATCAGCGGTTACCCGAGACCGTTGAGTCTGCGATTATCGCCCCCGGCAGCCATCAACTTCTGGCCAAGATGAAGGATGGACCTCTGGCCCTGATTGATGCGCGAACGCTGGCGGTGACTCCGCTGCCTTTCGCCTCCGTTGAATCCCAAATCTGGCGCTCGGGCCTCGCGGTCACTTCTGATGGAGCCAACCGCCTGACGTTTATCGAGGTCAGCGAATCCGGCTATCGGGTTCTGGGCCAACTCGAAGGTTCTTCCGAATTCTTCGAGAAATCCCACGCCTTGCGGGACCGGCTTTTCACCTTTGTTTCTGCCAGCAACACGGTGACATGCCTGCCGCTCGACGACTTTAAGCGGAGGTTTCAAATGTCGGCTGGCCCGGGCGTTACGAAAGTGCATGGCTTGGGATTCCGTGGCCGGCAGCTTTTTGGCTATGATCAGGATGGCGGGATTTTGTTCTGGGATCTTCAGGAGCGACGTCTCGTGCGCCGCACCGAAACGCGTAGGATCGAGATTTTGTGGCAGCCTGAGCTTCCCGACTTGGTTGTACTTAACAAGGGGGGTGAACCTGCAATCGAGTTTCGTGAATTTGCCAATCTTGAAAAAGTCCTCAGCCGTCTCCAGATGCCTCACTCATTCGGAGGAGGCGAGGCCTTCTCGCCTGACCAGAAGTTGCTGGCGGTCGGCATTCAAGATACGGGCTCGATTCTGGTGTTCGACGTGCCGAACAGGACGCTCAAGCGAAGCCTCCAGCGGCATCTCATGTCTGTAAGAGCTCCGACCTTCTCGCCTGACGGGCGAAGACTCGCTTCAGCGGGCAACTTCATGGATAACTTGAAACTCTGGGATGTGGAAACGGGTCAAGAACTCCTGAGCCTGGCCACCGAGACCGGTCTGAACTCATTTGTTCAGTTCAGCGACGACGGAAACCTCGTTCTCGGAGGTGGATGGCATTTGTGGCGTGCGCCTTCCTGGGATGAAATCCGCCGGGTGGATCGTGCGGAGGAGGAACGGCAAGCGCTGTTCGCTGAAACACCGTCCGGCTCTGATCAAAAGGAACGCGCGAAAGCGGCAAAATGAACACGGGAAGTTTTGGGATCGCAGAAGAGCGACGGTTGGCTGCCAGACTCCACGGCGCAGACGAGCTAGGACGGCAATCCGAACCTCCGCCAGGTTTTGGAGTGCGGCAGCCCTCAGCCGCTTTCACCGCGCTGGACTCGCTTGCTCTCAGCCGGGAATCTCGTTCCAAGGCGGCTTTCCAAGTCCACCATCCACCGTGACGCCGGGCTGATCTCCGTCGGCGCATTTTCCCGTTGAACGAGGGGGAAGACTCCCACCGGTGAGGTGTCGTTTGGCACCGGAAAACTTCGCGCCGCCTTGGCAGGTGGCGTGGCACTGAATCAAAATCAAGACACTCGAAAACAATTGGCCGCAGCGCGGCCTGACTTCCATGAACTCTAACGCGAGAACTGGAAATGGCAGACCAACCGGCGAATCTCAAAGAGCGGGGCATTTATACCGCTTCATCGTCCGAGCCGTTTGGCGCGGACGCACGCGACTTGAAGCCTGGACGCGGAAGGGGCCCGAACGCCGCGCACCGTGTCCATCGCTGACGTGACCATCGAGTTTCGCCTGCCGCCAGCCGACCCCAACGCCACCGAAGTGTTCATGGTCCCGAGCGCCCTTACACAATCGCCGGCCGCGGCCCCGAAAGAAGTGGAGGGCGAGCTCACGGACACGGAGCGAACCCGAGTCCGGCGCCTGTTCGGGCTTCGAGGGACCCTGACCATTATGTTCACTGACCTCGAGAACTCGACGCAGATCACCGACCGGATGGGTGACGCGCGAGCGCAGGAGTACCTGAGGACGCACAACG
>CAYPHP010000711.1:0-2867 GCA_964410045.1 uncultured Acidobacteriota bacterium
ATGGCGCAGACAGCGGTCAGCGGCCGTCCGGACGCCAGCAGCTTTCGAGTGGCCTGGTAGCCGGCGTCGGCGGACTTCTCCTGGAGACGCACCACCATTTCCGGATCGATGTCCACGCCGGACTCGTTCATGGCCTTCACCACACCCTGCCACCGCAACTGCGACCACTCATAGGATGCCTCGTCCCAGATGAATCCGATGCGGCGATGGCCCAGGTCCAGCAGGTGGCGCGCCGACATGTAACCGCCTTGCGTGTCCCCGACGACGAAGTAAGGCAGTTCCTTCTCGTGACACGTCCGGCCGATGACCACCACCGGCGTGTGCACGGCGGCCTTGCGCAGCGCGTCCATCTGCAAGGGAAAGTGGTTGGCGATGGCCACGATCCCGTCCACGCGGCGCCAGGCCAGGATGTCCAGCGCGTCCTTGTAGCGATTCTCGTTGTAGCTGACGTCGGAGATCAGCAGGGTGTAGTCGTGCTGGATCAGGCTGGACTCGATCTGCTTGACGATCGGCGCGCAATACGGATCCAGAATGTCGTACACCACCAGGCCGACCATGTAACTCTTGCTGGCCCGCAAGGAGCGCGCGAAGATGTTGGGCCGGTAGCCCATCTCCTCGGCGGCCTGCTTCACAATCTGCTTGGTCCCGGCGGAAATGTACTTGGCCAGTTTCTTGTTGTTCAAGACCAGCGAGATGGTGGTCGGAGAGAACCCGGTCTTCGCGGCGATGTCTTTGATGGTGACCACAGGTGTCCGATGCAATCTAGCGGAACGCGCAGGCAAAAGCAATCGGAGCGGGCGGGACGTCCGCGTTCAGGCACCGGTCCCCGTCAGAGAGCTGGTCCAGGCCATGGGATTCACCTAGGCCGCGTCGCGGCCGGAGTGAACCAGGCGCTGAAATAGCGGATCGTCGTGAAGGCAGGCCAGGTCCGGGTCGCGCACTGCGTAATCCAGGCCGTCAAAGCCAGCTTCGATCGCTCTTCGGAGGTGCTCGAGGGAATCGCGTTTCCGGCCGAGAATTCCCAGCGTACAGGCGGCATTATAGAGAATGTTGGAATCGCCGGGACGCAGGTCCACGGCGATTCGGGTATGCCGGATGGCCTCCTCGGAATTGCCGAAAAAAGCCTGGTTGTTGGCGAGGAGAATACGGGCCCGGACATCGTCGGGCACTTGCTCCAGGTGCCGCTCCAAGGACTCGGTTTGCCGCTGTCGCACACTCTGGACCTCCGCGTCGCGGCCCAAGCGCTCCAGGGCCATCATGTACGGGATGTACACGTTATAGTCGGCGCCGGCCGCCTGAATGGCCTGTTCGGTGAGTGCGGCGGTCTGCTCCCAGCGGTCGGTCGTGAAATAGGCTTGGCCCAGGGTCCACCAGGCATTCTCGCAATCGTTTCGCAGTCCAATGGCCCGCAGCGCGTGGCTGGCGGCATCGTCATAGTTCCTCTGCGACCAGCAAAGGCGGGCGTAGGCGGCTTGGGTCTCCGCGAGATGAGGATCCAGGTCCAAGGCTCGCTGGGAGGCGGCCAGCGTCTTCTCCAGCCAACGCGGCTCCTTCTCGTGCCAGTCGTAATAGAGTGCGCAAGCGATGCCCAGACAAGCGTACGCCAAGGCGAATCCGCGGTCCAACTCCAGGGCCCGCTCGTACATCTGGACGGCAAATTCCAGGTCCGATCGGGTACACCGGCGAGCGTACCCGCGACCCCGGACGAACAAGTCGTACGCCTGGGGATTCTCCGTGGGCCGGCGGGCGATGGCCTCTTCTTCCGCCGACGACAGGGTGATGCGCAAGGCGCGGGAGATGTTCCGGGCGATCTCCTCCTGGACGTGGAACACATCCTTCAGTTCCCGATCGTAGCGCTCGGCCCATACGGCATGCCCGCTGGACCCGTCCAGCAGTTGCGCGGTAATGCGAACGCGGTCTCCATCCCGCTGCAAGGATCCGGCCAGGACAAAGGCGGCCCCCAACCGGCGGCCGACTTCCGGCGCGGTCACCGGCTGGTTGCGTAGCGCCAGCACGGCCGACCGCGGGTAGACGCGCAAGGTCTTGATCTTGGACAACTCCGTGATGATGTCCTCGGTGATTCCGTCGCGGAAGAATTCGTCGCCCCGCGCTTCACTCAAGTGCTCGAAGTACATCACAGCAACCGAAGGTCCGGGGGCACGAACGGGAGGCGCACCACTGAAGGCTGCCAGCAGCTCGCGGACCGACGAATAACGGCGATCCGCCTCCTTCTCCAGGCAGCGGAGGATAGTTTGCTCCAACCAGGCGGGCAGTTCGGGCCGCCATTGGCGCAGCGGCTCTGGCGACCGCTCCAGGATCTGGGCAATCAAGGCGGTGGCCGGGGCGTCCCGAAAAGGACGCTGCCCGGTGGCCGCTTCGTACAACACCATTCCGGCCCCGTACACATCGGTCCGGGCATCGGCCCGATGGTTTCGCAGTACTTCCGGAGCGATGTAGGGCAACGTCCCGGCCACTTCAAACTGACTGGCGCTGGCGGTATCGCCGTCGAGCTTCGGCTCGGCGCTTGCCGGGCAAGCCAGAGAGGCCAGGCCGAAGTCCAAGATCTTCGTCCGGCCACCCGCGCCGATCCGGATGTTGCCCGGCTTCAGGTCGCGATGCACGACACCTTGCTCATGGGCGGCCTGGAGCCCTTCGGCCAACTCCCGGCCCAGACGCACGAGTTCCTCCTCCGGCAGCGGCCCCGCAGCCAGGCGCTCGTGGAGCGTCACGCCGGGGATGAACTCCGTTACCAGGAAATCAGTCTTTCCCTGGGTGTCAAAGTCATAGACCGTTTCAATGTTGGGATGGTTGAGCCGGGCCAGCAGCAAGGCTTCTTTGCGGAAGCGCCGGCGTTCTTCCTCGTCGGC
>CAYPHP010000712.1:0-2865 GCA_964410045.1 uncultured Acidobacteriota bacterium
CGGCCGGCAGATAGACCCATCCGACGAAGATGCCCGCCTGCGTCTGCCCGGCTCCCGCTTCCGGCAGCAGCACCAGTTCCGGCGTGACCGCCTGGCTCACCCATCCCAGGATGCCCGGCGATTCCCCGCCCGGCAGTTGCGCGAAGAGCGGGCTATCAGGACGGTACCAGTTGAAGCTGGTGATCCAATTCCCGTCGCGCGGCGTGCCTTTGCGCGCGGCAACTTTCACGGACGGAAGTTCCTTGAGCGCTTCCAGGCTTTCGACCGCCAGCAGCACGCGTTCGCCGGACTCGACGCGTTGTTTCACCGCCGCGTCAAACACGGTGGCGACGGCCGGAAGCCGCGCGTTGCGAACGCCGGGAAAGGCGAAAAGTTCCAGCGAGTTTTCCACCTTCCCTGCCCGCAGACGCAGTACGTACCGTTGCGGCGCGGCCGACTCCGGTAGCCGGAGCATCAGGACGCCCAGCTTCTTCACCTCGCCGGCGTTCATCGACGGGATCGGTAACGCGCCGCGCTGTGGGCCGAACTCCCATTCCAGGTTGGCAGCGGGCGCGACGGACGAGTAGCGCGAATAGCGGATCTCCACGGACACCGTTTCTCCGGCGAACGCCGAACGGGCGCTGGGCAGCGGCACGATCACATCATCGGCCTGGATCTGCGTGGCGCGCTCGGCCCAGGCCTTCTCGCGGCGATCCATATCCAGCAGACCGTTGGCCTCCCAGTTCAGGTCGGTGAACTCCGTGATCACGTACCCCTCGATCGCCGCCTCGCTGCGGATGCGCTCGATCTGATGTTTCAGGCTTAGCCATTGATGCCACTGTGTCGCCCGGGCCAATGACGCGTAGTCGGGAAAAACGGCGCCGAGCCCCGCCGCCCGCATCCGCTCTTCCACGCCCGCGGGTACGGTGTAGGCTCGATCGCGCGAGGTGGTGAACCCGCGCGACCACCACCACGGCAGCGGATCGGCCATTTGCGGCAATCCCCAGTTGCCGAATTCCGAAAGCACCAGCGGCGCGTCCGGCTGCAACTTGTATCCCCCGCCATAGAGCCAGGCCGGCCGCGAGGCGTAATCGCTGATCCAGGCTTCAGCCTTCGCGGCCGCGTCGGGAATGGCGTGGTAGGCGTGAAAATCGGCAATGTCCGTGTCGACGTGAAAGTTGGTGCAACACGGACTGTTGTCCACTACCAACCGCGGCGCGGCGAGCTTTCGCGCGCGGGCCATGAACCCGGCCAGCCAATCGCGCTGGTCGGCCTCCTTCAGATTGATGCCCCAGCTCTCATTGAACAAGCTGACGATTACCAGGCTGGGATGGTTGGCATCGCGTTCCAGCATTCCGGCCAGCGTGGTTTCCGCGCGCTGCTTCGATACCTCGGTCAGGCGATCGGAATTCGGGATCTCGTACCAGATCAAGATGCCGGCTTCGTCCGCCGCGTCCAGGTAGCGCGGGTCGGGAACTTTGATGTGGCAGCGCAGCAGGTTCAAGCCCAGCCGCTTGGCCTTGCGGACCTGCTCGACTAGAAACTCCTTCGACGGGGGCGTGTAGATTCCCTCGGTGTAAAAGTCCTGATCGAGCGCGCCGCGCAAGTAGATCGGCGCGCCGTTCAGATAGAACTTGCCCGCGCGCTTTTCAAACGTGCGGAATCCGAAGCGCGTTTCCACCTGGTCGCGGCCGGAACGCAGACGCGCCGTGTACAAGGCCGGCGTATCCAGCGACCACAGTTGGAACTGCTTCAATCGTCCGGAGAGACCGCCGCGATGGACGCGGTTCCCCGCGGAATCGTAAATCTCGAGCCGTGCTTTTCCCGGCGTGCGCGCCTCAGCGCGAAAGTTGCCGCCCGCGTCGCCGCTGATCCGGAAACCCTCGATGCGCTGCCGCGGCCGCACTTCCCAGGTGACGCTCTGCCAAATGCCGGCGACCTCCACATACCAGCTCTGCTTGCCATGCGGAATCTCCGGCAGCGAGCCCGGGTCCTCGATGCGCACCAGGATTTCGTTCTCGCCGACGCGGATCTTTTCGCCGATGTCGAGCGTGAAGGGGAGATAGCCGCCTTCATGGCGGCCGGCCTCTTGGCCGTTGATGCGGACCTCCGCCGTGTAGTCCACCGCGCCAAAACGCAGCAGCACGGTTTCCTTCTTGCGGTCGAAGCGCGGCGCGGTGACGCTGCGCCGGTACCAGGCGACGCCGGTAAAGTCGCGCAGGTCGGCGAACTGCGCCTGGATCGGCATCGGCACGGTGGCGTTCCGCCAAGTGGTTTCGGCGTCGAGGCGAAACTGCCAGACGCCGTCGAGCGAATCCGCCCAACCGGCAAGACTGAGGGCCAAAATCCAAATCGCTTTGTTCATCCCTTGGCCTTCTTCAGGTCTTTCAACGGCACTCGAGGATTGCAGGAACAACTGTCGGGATTGGCGCCGATCGCGATCGACTGCTCGTAATCCGCAATGGCGGCATCGAGCTTCTGGTCCCGATGATTGGCGGACCCTCGATTGCAGTAGGCGTCGGCCAGCCGCGACTTGCCCATTTCATTCAACGCCATCTCCTGCTTGAAGACGTCGATGGCTTGGTCATATTGGGCGGTGCTCATATAGACCAGGCCGAGCCTGTCGTAGGCCAGGTAGTTGCGGTTGTCGATCTCGATGGCCTTCTTGAAATCGGCGGCGGCCAGGTCGAAGAAGGGCTTGCCAGCCTTGCTTTCCGTGTCCCAAATCATCTCCGCGCTGCCCCGATCCAAGTAGGCGTGCCCCCGCATGTAGTACGCCTCCGCGCTCTTGGGGTCGAGCGCGACGGCCTGGTCGTGGTGCTTGATGGCCTGGGCGAACCACCCCTCGTCCTCCGAGGCGGGGGTCCGCTTCATCACCCGGCTGTA
>CAYPHP010000713.1:0-2560 GCA_964410045.1 uncultured Acidobacteriota bacterium
TCGGGACGCGGGACGCCTGGCGGCGGAAACACGCCAAGCCATTGGAGAAATGTTGCATGAGCAGGCCTCTGATCGGAGTTTCGTGCCGGCTGCACCAGACGGAAATCGGTGACTGGTTCTACCTGCAGAAGGAGTACACCGAAGCGGTGTGGGCCCACGGCGGGCTGCCGGTCCAGGTTCCGTTGATTGCCGATGCCGCTTACACCGTGCAGCTCGTGGAGCGCCTGGACGGGATTGTGCTGTCGGGAAGTTCCAGCGACGTCGATCCGCCGCTGTACGGCGCAGAGCGTCAGGAGAAATGCGGTCCGGTGCATGCCGAGAAGGACGCCGTCGACATGGAGTTCGTCAAGCTGGCGCTGAAGACCGGGAAGCCGTTGCTGGGAATCTGCTTCGGGACGCAGGCCATGAACGTGGCGTTGGGTGGCACCTTGATCCAGCACCTGGAAACCGAAGTGGCTCATCCGGATTCCACGCCCGACCGGCGCAACCGGCACATGGTGCGGGTCGAAGCGGACTCCACCCTCGCCCGATTGGGCGGCGGGGCAGGCGAGTACCGCGTCAACACCAGCCATCACCAGGCGCTGGACCGCGTTGCGTCCTCGCTGCGGGTTACGGCGCGGGCGCCCGATGGGGTCATCGAAGCGGTGGAGAGCGCCGATCGCGGGCGCTTTCTGGTCGGAGTGCAGTGGCATCCCGAGCGCATCTGGCGCGAGAGCGACCTCTCCCGCGCGCTGTTTGAAGAACTCGTTCGACAATCGAGTGGAGGAACGAAGTGAGCGATCTCAACGATCAAGTGGCAGTGGTAACCGGCGGGTCCCGCGGCATCGGCGCGGCCATTGTCCGCTTGTTCTGGCAGCATGGCGCCCGCGTGGTATTCAGCTACCATCGCGACCACAAGGCGGCCCGGGAAGTCATGCGGGCTTGCGATCCGCAAGTGGTGGCAGTGAAGGCCGACGTCAGCAAGATGGCCGACGCTAAGCGGCTGATCTCGGAGGCCGTCACGCGCTTTGGGCGATTGGATATTCTCGTCGGCAACGCCGGCATCTGGACCGCCGCGGACATGCCCATCGAGAAGATGCCCGAGAAGGAATGGGACCACACCATTGCCGTCAATTTGAAGGGCGTCTATTCGGTTACCCACTTCGCGGTGAAGCAGATGAAGAAGCAGCGCTCCGGCCGGATCATTCACATTTCCTCCACCGCCGGCCAGCGCGGCGAATCGCTGCACGCGCAATACGCGGCGTCCAAAGGCGGCATCATCAGCATGGTCAAGGGGCTGTCGACGGAGTTGGCGCCGTTTAATATCCTGGTCAACTGCGTGGCTCCCGGTTGGGTGGATACGGACATGGCTCGTCCGGCGCTGGATAAGCCCGAGGACGCCGCCAAGGTTTTCGCGGCCATCCCGTTGCGCCGCGTCGGCACGCCGCAGGAGATCGCCGGCCCGGTGCTGTTCCTGGCCGGTCCTCACTCCACGTTCATCACCGGGGAGATCCTGAACGTGAACGGAGGGGCCGTCCTTGTGGGGTAAGAAGCAGATGAAAAGATTTCTCATTCTCCTGTTGCTGGCAACCGCGGCCGGCGCGCAAGCCAGGGATCCGGAAAAGGGCAAGAAGATTCTGGAGCAAGCCATCCAGGCTCTGGGCGGCCAAGCCTACCTGAACACGCGCGAGTTTCGCACCGCAGGCCGCGCCTATCAGTTCGACCGCTATGAAGAGCTGGCCGGGATGGCCCGCATCGTCAACTATGAGAAGCAGCCCGACAAGTTCCGCCAGGAGATGGGCAAGGACGGCGACGTCGTTTACGTGGTCAATGGCGAGCACGGTTGGGAACGGACCTTCCGCGGGGTGAAGGAAATGCTGCCCGTGGATGTGGAGCGCATCCGCAGCAGCCGGGAGCTTTCCGTCGACTCTCTCTTGCGCTTCCGTCTGAAAGAGCCGGGTCTAGAGGTGGCCCACATCGGCACGGACATTCTCGACGGGCGGACCGTGGACCTGATCGAGATCGCCGACTCGCAGAACCGCCAGGTGATTCTGACCGTGGATCGCAAGTCCTCTCTGCCGATCCGGCGGGAATGGGTCCGCTTCCTGCAAAAAGTACGGGAGCGGGAGGAGAACGTCGAGATCCTCGGGAAGTACGTGCGCGCCCGGGGAACTTCCATCATGATGCCCACCTACATTCGCCGCGAGCGCAACGGCATCAAGATCTTCGAAGCCTTCTACAGCGACGTCCAGGCCGGCGGCAAGCTAGCCGACTCCTTCTTCGACAGGCCGGCTGGTCCTGAATTGAAGGACCCACGTCGAAGGTGACTGGTGTCGGGTGACGGGTGGCGGGTGACAGGTGGCGAGTGACGGGCGGAGCAGAGTGTCGCCTATGGCGATCAACACCTTTCGCGATTTGCGCGTGTGGCAAGCGGCAGTGGAACTGGTAGTTGAGGTTTACCGTCTCACCGGCCTGCTTCCCAAACAAGAAACATACGACTTGGCTTCACAGATGTAGCGGGCGGCCGTCTCGATTCCCTCCAACGTGGCGGCGGCCACCCTCAGATTTCGCGAGATCCGCG
>CAYPHP010000713.1:2570-2842 GCA_964410045.1 uncultured Acidobacteriota bacterium
TTCCCTCCAACGTGGCCTAGGGTCATGCGCGCGAGCACATCAAGGAGTATCTTCATCATCTGTCTATGGTGCAGGGATCACTGGCAGAGTTGGAGACTCAAGTCGAGATCGCGAAGCGGTTACACTATCTGTCCTCGGAGCAGTGCCAAGACCTTGCTAGACGAATGCCGTCGCTGGGCAAGCAACTCTATGCTCTTCGCAATTCGCTCCGCAAGAGCAGCGCTGACAAGTTGATATAATGACTGTGTGAATCAGCCCGTCACCCGTCACCC
>CAYPHP010000714.1:0-2839 GCA_964410045.1 uncultured Acidobacteriota bacterium
CTTCTGACCAACGACGATGGGATCGCCGCCGAAGGACTGCGCGCGCTGGAGACGGCGCTGGCAACACTGGCGATCCGCCCCGAGATCTACACCTGCGCGCCGCGCGACGAGCGCAGCGCGGCCAGCCATTCCATCTCCCTGCGCAAGGGCTGCCGCTACGAACAGGTGGCCGCACGCCGCTGGGCGGTGGACGGCACGCCGGCAGACACGGTGATCCTGGCCCTCAGCCAGCTTCTACCGGCGCGGCCCGACCTGGTGATCTCCGGCATCAACCACGGCAACAACCTGGGCAAGAATATCCACTACTCGGGCACGGTATCGGCAGCGGCCGAAGGCGTGCTCAACGGCATCCCCAGCATTGCGGTGTCGATTGCCGGGCGCGGGCCTTATGACTTTCCGCCGACGGCCCGGCTGGTCGCGAAGCTGGTGGAGCGGATTCAGACCTTCCCCATTCCCGCCGGCCACCTGCTGAACATCAACGTGCCGCTGGCATGGAACAACGGCGTGCGCGCGACCCGCGCCTACCGCCATCTGGCGCGCACCACGCTGATTCCGCTCGAAGGCAAAGAGGGTTACTGGTTCAACGAACGGATCGAGTACGAGGATGTGCCCCAGGATGCCGACTACATCGCGGTGAAGGAAGGCTCCGTGTCTGTCTCCCTCGAACAGGTGTACGTCGTCGAAGATTCTTCAGCCGGGTATCTTGCCTCGCTGGACCTCGGCTCCTTGCACCGTGGCTGACGCTCCCGATTGGGACGAACGGTATCGCCGGGGCGAGCACCCCGGCCCGGATCCCGATCCCTTCCTGGTGCGCCACGCGCCGCTGATCCGGCAACTTCTCCCCCGTGGCGGTACCGCGCTGGACCTCGCGGGCGGCGCGGGCCGCAACGCGGCTTATGCGGCAGGACTCGGCTTTACCGTCACGCTGGTCGACGCATCGGCCGAGGCGCTGGTCAAGGCGCGATCCCTGCCGATCACCGTGATTCACGCCGACCTGGAGCGGGGTGGGTATATTCCCCAGTCGGCAGCGTTCGATCTGGTGATGGTGTTCTTCTATCTCCAGCGCGATCTATTCCCAGCTATTGAAACCGCCCTTCGACCTGGGGGAATCCTGATCTACCGGACATACACGACGGAGCGGTTGCGGAGGCATCCGAAAGCGAACCCCAACTTCCTGCTCCAGCCCGGCGAGTTGCGGACCGCGTTCCCCAACCTGCACGCGCTGGCTTATGAGGAGTCGTCGCCGACGGCCGCGTTGCTGGCGCAGCGGCTTGACGCTCCGGCCTAGAAGCGTTAGGTTAGAAGAAGAAAGGAGCGCCTTGCTCCGTAGATCGATCCTCGGCGCGGCTCTGGCCACAATTATCGCGGTAACTCCTGCCCTCGCCCAGCGCGGCCATCGCGGAGGCGGCGGAGTTGTAGTGCGCGGCGGATTTGGCCCTCGCGTCGGCGTCGGGGTGGGCGTCAGATTCGGCACTCCCCACGTTGGCGTACGCATCGGTGTCGCGCCGCGAAGGTATGTCCGTCCGGTAGTCGTGGGAGTTCCAGTCGTGGCTCCGTTCGGCTACTACTCTTATGGGTCATACTACTCGGGCTATTCAGGAATCACACCCTATGCGGCGCAGGCCCCGGTGGTCGTCGTCCAGCAGCCCCCCACTCCAGTCTACGTAAATCCGCCGGTCGTCTACTCTGCTCCGGCGCCACAACCACAGACGGCCGCGGTTCCGCCATCGCCGATGCTAGTCTTCAAGGATCGCTCCGTTTACTCCGTGCTGGACTATTGGGTCTCCGGTGACCAGTTGATCTTCCTCCCTTCTCGCGGCACGCAGAAGTCGGTTCCCCTCGATTCGCTGGACCTCGATATGACCCGCAAGGTCAACGAGGCCTGCAACATTCCGTTCGAACTCAAGCCGCGATAATAACCGCGAAACTCTTCCGCCCTTCGCCCGTCTTGTTCCTGTGAAGGGGTACCCATGGACTGGAGATTCGCGCTTCGATCGTTTCGCAAGAACCCTGGCTTTACCGTTTTGTCCGTGGTGGTGATGGCCATGGGCATCGGGGCCAACACCGCCATGTTCAGCGTGGTGAATGCCGTGCTGCTGAAGCCGCTCGCCTATCCCGATCCAGACCGGATCGTGGCACTATCGACCCTATGGAAGAAAAGTGGCGCGCACGGCCAAGTGTCGCTGCTCGACTATCAGGATTGGCGCGACCAGAGCACCGCATTCAGCGCCATGGCCAACTATTCCGATTACGGGATCGCGGTAAACGCAGGCCAAGCCGCGGAGTTCACTCACGTGGCCGCCGTGGCGCCGGAGTTCTTCCCGGTATTCCGGCTTGCGCCGATTCTTGGTCGAAGCTTCACCCTGGAGGAAAACACCGCCGGTGGAGGAGCTGCCATCATCAGCTATGCCTACTGGCAGAGCCGATACGGCGGGAGTCCGGATGCTCTTGGCAAGACCGTGCGGCTGCTCGGCCGCAGCCTGCCCGTCGTTGGAGTGATGCCTCCTGGCTTCCGGTTTCCCAGCGACACCGACATTTGGTTTCCGGCGATCACTCCTGAGAGACACTCTCGCAGCGGCCACAACTACCGGGTCGTCGGCCGGTTGAAGCCGGAGGCAAGCCTGGAACAGGCGCAGGCTGAGATGGCTTTGATCGGCGCGCGCCTGGAACAACAGTATCCGACGAGCAACCAGGGCAAGAACGTTGCGGTCGCCCGGCTGCGCGACGAAATGGTCAAAGATGTCCAGACCACGCTTTACTTGCTGCTCGGCGCAGTGGGTGTGGTGCTGCTGATCGCCTGCGCCAACATGGCCAGCCTCTTGCTGGCGCGAGCCACCGA
>CAYPHP010000715.1:0-2264 GCA_964410045.1 uncultured Acidobacteriota bacterium
CGGACTGGGTTCCGCTTCCAGCGGCGCGCCGTGTTCGAGCGCCTTGGGAACCGCGGCGAACTTCGAGACCGCAGTGAACAGCGGCTCGAAGCTGCGCATCAGATCCCCGGTCAGGCAGTCGGTAACGTCGGCTTTCAGGTGCGGGTGCTGATTGATCAGGGTGCGGAAGCTGAATTGGTGGTCGTAAAACGCGTAGACCAACTGGCGCATGGACTCGATCCCCTGGCAGAACAGCCGGCCGTACTCGCGGAAGCGGGTGGCCGAGACGTCGCCGGCCTTGAGCGCTTCGTCGATGGCGTCGGCGGCAAGTTCTCCGCTGCGTAGGGCAAGGAAGACGCCGGACGAAAATACCGGATCGAGGAAGCCGAAGGCGTCTCCGGCCAGGACCAGACCGTCGGAAGCGCAGTACCGCGAGCGGTAAGAGTACTCGCCAGTCACGCGGTACGGCCCGAACTGCTGGCCGGCAGCCACGTGGCGCTTGACCCAGGGATTGGCGTCGACTTCGCGGTGGAAAATCGTCGCCAGGTCCTTCGTGTCGCGATAGAGATATTCTTTTTCCGCCACCACGCCCACGCTCATCACATCGTCGGGCAGCGGAATGTACCAGAACCAGCCCTTTTCCGGGAGATACGCGACGGTGATTCCGCCTTCGTCGAGGCCCGGTTCACGCAGCGCGCCCTTGTAGTAGCTCCAGACGGCGATCTTGTTCAGGTAAGGATCGCGAATCTTCCACCCGTTGCGAGTGACGGCGAACGCGTCGCGGCCGCTGGCGTCCACTGTAAAAGGTGCGTGATACTCGCGCGTCTCCCCGTCTTTGGTGACCGCACGGACGCCGGTGGTCGTGCCGTTTGATTGCAGCAACTCTCGGACGGTGATCTCTTCGATCACCTCAGCGCCTTTCTCGCGGCTGTTGTCCAGCAGCATCTGGTCGAACTCGCTGCGCAGGACCTGCCAGGTACGCGCCGCCTCGTGCGGCAGATGTTGGAAGAAGTAGAACGGATGCGCGGCGCGGCCGTCCACGCTGACGAACTGGACGCTGTACTTGCGCGGGAAGTGCGAGTTCTTCATCCGGTCAATCAAGCCCAGGCGCTCGAGCGGAAAATAGGTGTAGGGAATCAGCGACTCGCCGATGTGGTAGCGGGGAAACTTCTCCTTCTCCAACAGAACTACGCGGCGTCCTTTGCTGGCCAGAATGGCCGCGGTTGTCGAGCCGGCCGGCCCTCCTCCGATGACTACAGCGTCGTACTCGTTCCCAGTGCGCACAGGTCCCTTCCTTCGGTAAGAAAACGCTATGAGTACCGCGCGTTGCGGTGTTGCGGCAGGAAAAACTGATGCAGCAATCGGTCCACTTGCAGCAAGCCGTCGCGGTTCAGGCGAACCGTGTCGCCATCCACCGACAGCATCCCTAGTTTCTGGATCTCTCCCAGCGGCCCGGCGAAACGCTCGGTAAGATCCGCGCCGAACTTCTCTTGGAAATACGCCCGCGAGACACGGCCGAGCTTCATCTGCAGGATCAGCTCCCGGATGAAGCGCTCCTCGCCGGTGGGAGTGAGCGCGCGGAAAATCGGCATCGCGCCTTCATTCAGTCGTGCCAGGTACGGTCCAAACTCGTGCTCATTCTGGAAATGGACGCCGCCGACATGGGAGAACGAGGCCACGCCGAGTCCCACCATGTCCGCGCCGGCCCACAGCAGGTCGCGATACATGAAGCGAGTGCGTTCCGGGTTGCGGATCGCGGTATAGGCGCTGCCCACCGTGTATCCGGCTGTCTCAAGTTCCGCGAAGGCGTGGCGGACCCAATCGCGCTTCACCTTCCATGCGGCCACCGGCGCGACGGTCTGGCCGCTGGCCTTCATTTCCTTGAAGATGGTGGTGTTGTAGGGCACCTCCATCTGGTAGATGGTGATGCTGTCGGGCTGGAGCGCGATGGTTTGGCGGACGCACTCGCGCCAGCGCTCCTCGGTGTCGCCCATCATGCCGGCGATCAGGTCAATGTTGATCTGCGGAAAGTCGAGCGACCGCGCGAACTCGTAGGCTCGTCCGATTTCCTTCGAGCCGTGCGCCCGGCCGTTGAGCTGTAGGATGTGATCGTCGAAGTGCTCGATGCCCAGGCTCAGCCGAGTGACGCCGAGGTCGCGGATCACCTGGAGCTTGCCTTCGGTGAGCGTTCCCGGCTCGCACTCGAAGGTCACTTCTTCCGCTTCGTCCCACGGCAGAGACCGCTTCATCCCTTCGACCAGGCGGGAAAGTTGTTGCGACGAGAT
>CAYPHP010000715.1:2274-2836 GCA_964410045.1 uncultured Acidobacteriota bacterium
CCGCCGCCGAAGTAAACAAACCGCGGCCTGCGCCCGCCGATGAACGGGCGGCGCGAATAGAGTTCCAGTTCGGCGATCGCGGCGTCCAGATAGCCTTCGATCTCCGAGGCGTTCTTATCGGTGTAGACCTTGAAGTAGCAGAAGTGGCAGCGCTTGCGGCAGAAGGGGATGTGCAGGTAGACACCCAGAGGAGTGCCCGGCGCCGGTGCGCGATCCAGCGCGGCATTCGCGTCCGCTACGTGATCCGGAGTCCAGAACGAATAGGGAGGATAGTTCGAAACGAAGTAACTTCCTGCGGTCGTTTCTTCCTCGTGCGACTCACGAATCGGCCCAGATGTGAGACTCGCCATTTGCTTTCTGACAGTTCCCTTACAGTATATCAGGGCGCGTGAGCGGCCGGGGCGAGGCTGGGGGCGCATGTTTTCAAAACTTTACAAACCGCCGATGAACGCCGATAAACGCCGATCCGACGCGGTAAGCTTACGGGACTATGGCTATCCGTGTTGATCGGCGTCCATCGGAGGTCATGATTCGGCAGCGAGGCGAGCGCCTGCTGTTGATG
>CAYPHP010000716.1:0-2835 GCA_964410045.1 uncultured Acidobacteriota bacterium
TTGGCGGTCACGTTGATGGCCGCCGAGGCGCCCGCAGCGCTGGTGCCGACGGTAGGAGTCGCGACTAGCCAGGAGCCGCCAGACTGAGTCGAGACCTGCGCCGTCCAGCCCAGGGTTCCTATTCCGTTATTCGCGACAGCGAAGGACTGGGCCGGGGCGGAGCTGTCCTGGATTGCGGTAAGCCGCAACCCCTGCTGCCCTAACCGCAGGATTTGCGCGGCCTGCGACACGTTGAGAGTGACCTGCGCAGTCGCCGGAGGAACACCGCCCGTGGTCTGGACGGTGATGGTGCCGGTATAGACGCCTGGCCGCAAGCCTGCGGGGTTGACGCTGACTTGCACCCGGGAGGGTGCCAGCGCGGTGGCCGAACCGGAGGTGCTGGACAGACTCAGCCAGTTATCCCGGGTATCGGTTCGCACCTGGGCTGTCCAGTTCACCGACCCGGCGCCGCCATTGGCGATCCGCAGGGTCTGGGCCGCCGGTGCGACGCCCCCTAGCTGCGCCGCAAAGTTCATGACTTGCGGCAGAACTTCGAACCGCGTGGCGCCGGAGGCATTGATCGTGAAGGTGTGGGCCGCCGAGACACCTCCGCCCGGAGACGGATTGAAAGCCGCGATCTGCGCCGTCCCGGCCACCGCCAGATCTGTGGCCGGGATCTGCGCGACCAGCAGGGTGGCGCTGACCACCGTCGTCGTGCGAACGCTTCCGTTCCATAACGCTACCGAGCCGGGAAAAAAGCCTGATCCGGTCAGATTCAGATTGAAGGCCGCACCGCCCGCGCTGGCGCTGGCCGGAGAAATCGCGGTGAGAACGGCTACGGGATTCGGAGCCGTGCCCGCCGAGACTCTGCGGATGCGATAGTTTGAGGTGTCCGAAATGTAGAGGTTGTCTGCAGCGTCGGCCGCCACGCTGGTAGGGTTAAAGAGCGCCGCGGTGCGGGCTGCACCACCGTCGCCAGAGAAGCCGGGGGTTCCATTGCCGGCCACAGTCGTGATGATCCCCGCCGGAGTCAGTCTGCGGATGCGGTGGTTCGTCTTGTCGGCGAAGAACAGGTTGCCCACCGAGTCCACCGTCAGCCCTGAGGGAAGTCCAAGAGAGGCATTGACGCCCGACCCGCCGTCGCCGGAAAAACCGATGGCGCCGTCACCGGCCACGGTGGTAATGATTCCCGCGGGAGTCACCTTGCGGATCCGGAAATTTCGGGAGTCCGAGAAGTAGAGGTTGCCGGCCACGTCCAGGGCGACGTCGTAGGGCACGTTCAGGGATGCGCTGGTGGCAGGTCCGCCGTCGCCGGAAAAACCTCGGACGCCGTTGCCGGCTAGGGTGCTGATGATCCCCGCCGGAGTCACCTTGCGGATTCGGTTGTTCCCATTGTCGGCGATGTAGAGGTTCCCGCCCGCGTCCAGCGTCACTCCCGACGGGACGTTGAGGGATGCGCTGGTGGCTGGACCGCCGTCGCCGGAATAAGCAGGGGTCCCGTTGCCGGCCACGGTGCTGATGATTCCCGCCGGAGTCACCTTGCGGATCTTGTGACTGCTGGTGTCGACGATGAAGAGGTTGCCGAAGGCGTCCACGGCTACGTCGTAGGGGAAATTCAGGGTGGCGCTGGTGGCGGGACCGCCATCACCAGCGGACCCATAGAACCCAGTGCCGGCCACGGTGCTGATGCCCCCAGCCGGGGACACCCGGCGCAGGCGCGAGGCGATGTTATCGATGAAGTAGACGTTCCCGGCGGTGTCCACGGCCACGCCGAGCGCACTGGGAAACGAAGCGCTGATGGCCGGTCCGCCGTCACCGGCGAAAGCTGCGGTCCCATTACCGGCCACCGTCGAGATGATTCCCTGCGCGCAGAGAAGCGACGGAAGCAGGATCAGCAACGGGACCAGAAACCGCATGTTCCTCCCCTTACCAGGTTGGCCGGTCGTACCGGACGGGGGGAGGGTACCGCAGACCACCCGGGAAGTGTGCTTATGCTAACGAAGCCGGGGTTTCAAGTCCACAGCAAACCAGTGATGCGACGTTGGGAGGCGATTATTCCAGTACGAAGATGTTCTTCTCCCGGCACATCTTCGTCAGGACCTCGGGCCAGACCGTAACGCTGACCTCGCCGAGGTGGGCCTTACGCAACAGCAGCATGAGCGTGCGCGACTGGCCGATGCCGCCACCGATGCTCAGAGGAATCTCATTCTTCAGAATGCCCTGGTGATAGGGGAAGCGCAGGAAGTCCAATTGCCCGGACAGTTCGAGTTGCTTGCGCAGCGATTCCGCATCCACGCGGACGCCCATGGAGGAAAGCTCGTGCCGGCGGCGGGTGACGTGGTTCCACACCAGGATGTCGCCGTTCAATCCGTGCATCGGACGGCCCTGGTCGATGGTCGACTCGGTCACCCAGTCGTCGTAATCGGCGGCGCGCATCTCGTGCGGATAGCCATCGGCCAGCGGCCAGCCGATCCCAATGATGAAGATGGCCGGATATTTCTGCAGCACCTGAGTCTCGCGCTGCTTACGCGGCAGGTCCGGATACATTTCCAGGATTTCCTCGGCGTGCAGGAAGGTCAATTCCTCCGGGAGAATGGGATAGCGCGGATCGCGAAGCTGCGGGAAAAGGTCCAGGGCAAAGCGCTCTGCGCCCACCAGCACCTTCCAGATCTTGCGGACAATGTCCTTCAGGAAAACCAGGTTGCGGTCGGCGGCGGTGATGGCGCGTTCCCAATCCCACTGGTCCACGTAGGCGCTGTGGTCGTGATCCAGGAAATAGTCCTTGCGGACGGCGCGCATGTCGGTGCACAGCCCCTCGCCCGGATGCATCTCAAACTGCTTGAGGGCGACTCGCTT
>CAYPHP010000717.1:0-2834 GCA_964410045.1 uncultured Acidobacteriota bacterium
GACCGCTACCCGCGACGATCTGCTGACCGATCCGGGCACCGCGGTCGGTACGGTGGCTTACATGTCGCCGGAACAGGCCCGCGGCGAGGAACTCGACGCGCGCAGCGATCTGTTCAGCTTCGGCGCCGTGCTTTACGAAATGGCTACCGGCCTCGCGGCGTTTCCGGGAACCACGACGGCGGTGATCCATGAAGCGATCCTGAATCGCACGCCGGCCTTTCCGCAAAAGGCGCAATTGCCCGCGGAGTTGCAGCGCATCCTGAACAAGGCGATCGAGAAAGATCGCCGCCTGCGCTACCAGAATGCCGGTGATCTGCGCGCCGATCTCGAACGCATGAAGCGCGACCGCGATTCCGGACGCATGCCCGGCGTGCAAGCCGGGCCGGCTGAAAAATCAGTGGCCGTGCTCTACTTCGAAAACCTCAGCGGAGCCAAGGAAGACGAGTACTTCCGCGACGGCATCACCGAGGACATCATCACCGAGCTTTCCAAGATCCAGGGTCTGCGCGTCTTTCCCCGCCCCGCCGTGCTGGTCTATCGCGATAAGCCGGTGACCGCGCCGGACGTGGGCCGCGAGTTGAACGCCACCTACGTCCTCGGCGGCAGCCTGCGCCGCGCCGGCAATCGCCTGCGCTTCACCACGCAACTCGTGGAAGCGCGCAGCGGTCATTCCATCTGGGCTGAGCGTTACGACCGGGAGATGAAAGACGTCTTCGAAGTGCAGGACGAGATCGCCCGCAGCATCACCCAGGCGTTGCGGATCACCCTGACGCCGCAGGAAGAGAAGGCCATCGCCCACAAGCCGACGGAGAATACCCAGGCTTACGATTACTTCCTGCGTGGACGCGGCTACGCCCGCCGGGAAACCCGCTCGGACCTGGAATTCGCGATGCAGATGTTCGACCTGGCGATCATGCTCGACCCTGGTTTTGCGCTGGCTCATGCCGGCATCGCCAACGCCTGCGCCACGGTCTATGAATGGCACGATCAGGAAGCGCGCTGGATCGAGAAAGGCCTGGACGCCTGCCAGCGGGCCTTGGCACTGGAGTCGGAACTCGCGGAGGGCCTGGCGGCGCGAGCCCGCCTCTGCTACGTCCAGAAGCATTACGACAGCGCCATCCAGTGCGCGCGGCAAGCCATCGCCCGCAAGCCGGATTGCGCCGGAGTCTACAACGTTTTGGCCCGAGCCTTCTTCTCCTCCGACCGCTACCAGGAAGTCGCCGACCTGGTGGAGCGCGCCGTGGAAGCCAACGGCGACGATTACAACGTCTACATTCCGTTGTTCAACGCTCTCGAGCGGCTGGGAAGACACGACGACGCCCGGAAATTGCGCGAGCGCCGTATGCGGGTCCTGGAGCAGCAACTGGAACGCGTCCCGGAAGACGTGCGCGCCCGAATCCTGCTGGCAAGCACGCTGGCATCGTTTGGTCAGCAAGAGGCGTCGTTACGGGAACTGCAGATCGCGGTCGCCCTGCGGCCCAACGATTCGAACATCCTCTATAACGCGGCATGCGTCTATGCCCGCTTCGAAAGAAAGGCGGAAGCGCTGGCCATGCTCGATCGCGCCAAGGAGGCCGGCTACAGCAACCTCGATTGGCTGGCCCGCGATCCGGACTTGACCTGCCTGCACGGCGAGCCCGCCTTCCAGAGGCTGTTGGGGAAGTAAGAGCCTTGGGAGCGCGGGCATCTTGCCCGCATCCGGAGCGGGCGGGACACCCGCGCTCCCAGAACTACTTGTTGCGCGTTATCCGATCGTAGATGAACCCCGCGGTGCCGCCGGAGAGCGCGCCGATTGCCGCGCCCTTACCGCCGCCCGCCAGAGCGCCGATGGCCGCGCCGACTCCGGCGCTGCCGCCCACTATCGCGACTGAGTTGCGAGTGCTCCGGCGTCGCCGCACGGGTTCCTGGTCGTACACCGGACGCGCGTAATTGGCGCGGACTCGCGCCGGCCGCACCGGCGCGCTCTGGTGCGCTACCGTTTGATTCTCTGGTACAGGTGATGGATTCCGCGTCCATCCGGCTACCGCGACTGCCGTCAGCAGCATCAGCCCGGCGATCATCAGTCCCCTCTTGATTCTTTCGGTCATGGCAGACCTCCCAAATCCCCTCCTGTTTTCATGACGGCAGGGATCGGGTGACGGTTCCCAGTACCAGTGAAGCGTCCTAGGACCGTTGCGCTATAGGCAACCAGGACGATCTGCGAGATAATGAAGCCAATCTTGCAGTAGCCGCTGGGTCGCGCCAGCATCGGCGCCCTTCGTTAAACGATTAAGCTGAAGGAGAGACCCATGATTTGCACGAGAAGCCCGCACAGGTTACGTTCGATCGTTCTAGTTTGCGTACTGGGGCTCTGTGGCACGCAGGCCGCGTGGGCCCAACTGTCCGTAAGTTCCGGGACCTTGCTGTTCGTTCAGACGGGTTCCACAACGCCTCCCAACCAGATCCTGTCGATATCGGCGACGGGCTTGCTCACGTTTGCCTTCACGGCGACAGCGTCTACCACTACCGGCGGCAACTGGCTGTCGGTGACCGGCGCCGGGACCGGGCCCGCTAATTTGACGGTCAGCGCCAACGGCACTGGACTGCCGCCCGGCCTCTATCACGGCAGCATTGTGATTACCGCGGCGCTTGTGCCTGGAAGTCCGCGGACCATTCCCGTGGAACTTCAGGTTTTGGCCGCGGGTACTGGCGCATTGATGGTACGTCCCGACGAGCTGGAGTTTCATGCACCGGTCGGCGGACCGGCGCCACCGTCGAAACCCATCACCGTATCCAATCCCATGACTGCGAGCTTCGCCTGGACTGCCGCGGCTCAAGTGACCACGCCGTCGGGC
>CAYPHP010000718.1:0-2830 GCA_964410045.1 uncultured Acidobacteriota bacterium
AGCTTTTCGGCCTGGGCCATTTGCTGTTCCAGGTCGATGCGCTCGGTGATGTCGTCGAAGATCGCCAGGCGCCCCATCAGTTCGAATTTCTTGGAGACCAAGGGCGCCACAGCCACGTTGAAGACGCGTTGCTCGCCGGCGCTGGTCTCGACGCGGTACTTGTACAAGTTGTGGATGCTGCCTTCCCCGACTCCGGCGCGCAACCGCGTCAGCTCGGCGACCAGCGGAGCGGGGAAGACCTCGTCAATGCGGCAGCCGATGGCCCGGTCGCGAGACAGCCCGAACATCAGCTCCACCTGCGTGTTCCAGCTCTCGATGCGGTCGTCCAGATCCAGGGCCAGGATGCCCACGTTCACCGACTCGACGATGTTCTCGCTGTAGTCCTTCAGCCGCTCGTACTCGGCGACCTTCTGCTCCAGTTGGCGGTAGAGGCGGGCGTTCTCGACGGCGGTGCCGAGATATCCGGAGAGGGTTTCCAGCAGCTCCACATCCTCGGTGGAGAGGAAGTCGTCGTGGACCGTCTTGCCGAGCCCGAGGAACGCTACCAGCCGGCCTTGGGCGCGGCACGGCAGATAGTAATTCAGATCGAGTTCGGCAATGGCTACCTGCGCCGCGGGGGCTTCCGCGACCGCCTGGCGGACGTTCTCGAAAAACAGCGGGCCGCGGGCGAATTCCGGGCGCTGAGCGTCCATAAATCGCAGGTCCAGATCACCCCGGAAGGATACTCCCAGGGACCGCTCGATGCGCACCGCGCCGGACGCCTCATCCACCAAGAAGACGGCCGCCTTCTCCACGTTCAGGGTCCGCGACAACCGTTCGAGCACGCGCTGCAACATGCGATCGAGGTGCACATCGGCGCTCAACTCGCGTCCGAACTCCACCAACGTGCGGCGATAGTCGTAACTCTCCTGGTAGAAGTAACGGTCCAGGCGGCCCTGGATCCAGCCGCGCAGCGGTTCAAACAGAAAAGCAGTCACCACCACGGCGATGATCAGGCCCCACGTGCCGGTGGCGGGCAGCGCGATAACCCCGGCCAGAGCGGCGACGGTGAAGTAGAGGCCCACCAGGGCCGCGGTAGCCACGGTGTAGGCCACGGTCCGCCGGAACAGAATGTCTACGTCCATCAGCCGCCAGCGCAGGATGGCGTAGCCGAAGGTCAGCGGGATCAGCGCCAGCACCAGCACCGACAGGTTCATGGCCGGCGTCGGGATCACCCCGCGGAAGTAGGGAACCACGTAGAAGACCAGGAATGGCAGAATCGCCAGGACTGTTCCTCGGGTCACCCACTTCATCTGCTGGCGCAGGATGGTGGTCTCCGCGCTGCGATAGGTGTGGAAAAGCACCATCGCCGCCGCCGCGTAGAAGGCGCCCATGTGCAGCACGTCCATGCGGTCCAAGGCCCAGCGGACGTATCCCGAGGGGAGCAGCACCCGCAGTACGCCGGTAACCACGCCCAACTGCACCAACAGCAGAAGCAGGGCCGGCAGGTAGATCAGCCACAGGACTATTCGCCGCCGAGCCACGAAAGGCTTCGGCTGCGGAAAGACCAGGGCAAAGTGCAGGAACAGCGGCGGCTGCAGCAGCCAAGCCACGCTGTTGGTCCAGTAGATGGTCCAGTCGAAGTTGTTGAACTTGCCGGTGTACGAGTAGAAATACAGGCCAAAGGACGCCAGGCAGAATAGATAGAACTGGCGCGCGCGGGGCGCGTTAGGGCGCCGTACCAGGATGAACAGTCCGATCCCGAGGTACAGGACGCCCACCAATTGCAGGTAGCGACGGATGGGATCGGGGGCTCGCGGCTCGACAATCACCGTCGCCGCGAACGGATGCCCCTGCCGCGTCAACTGGTACTCGGCCTTGTTCCAGGCCTGGACCCGATACAGGATCTGGGTTACCTGCGTCGAGCGGCTGATCTTCTGGGTGTTGACGCTCTGCAGAACGTCACCGGCGCGGATACCCGCCTTGGCTCCCGCGCTGTTCTCGGCCACATGCAGAGCCATGACCGTCTGCGAGGTGTCCTGCCAAGTGACGCCGTCTTCGGGGGGCTGGAATTTGCGATGCTGGTAGACGTTGAACCAGGCCAGAACAATGGCCGCCACCGTCGCCAGCGTGGCTAGGATGGTTCGGAAGCCCGGTTTGAACTGCCTTGCCATGACTCTCCGTCCCGAGAGAACGAATTAGAAGTGCACGTCAGCTTCCAAGTTCGGTGCCCAGATACGGTTTCCAGGAGTATGAACCTAAACCATTTCTTTTCACGGACAAGCACCAGCCTATCTTCAGCATACACTTTCCCACAGGGGGCCTTTCAAAAATCATAGATGAGGCGCAAGTGCCCGGCCAGCGACGGATGCGTTATCATAGCGGTTCTTCGTTGGATCTGAGTGGGGGAGGCCTCGTGTGCGGCATTGCCGGATTCGTTAACCGCCGTGGCGAAAGCGCGGATCGGTCACTCCTTGAGCCGATGGCTCAGGCGGTTCGCCATCGCGGGCCGGATGACTGCGGTTACTACGTCTCCGGACCGGTTGGAATTGCCCATCGCCGCCTGAGCATCATCGACCTGGCCTGCGGGCAGCAGCCCATGTCGAACGCCGACGGATCGCTCTGGATCACCTTCAACGGGGAGATCTTCAACTACGTGGAGTTGCGCGAGGAGTTGATCCGCAAGGGCCGGCGGTTTGCGACCCGCTCCGACACCGAAGTGATTCTCCACCTCTACGAAGAGAAGGGCGAGGATTGCGTCCGCGACTTCAATGGCCAGTGGTCATTTGCCATTTGGGACTCGAGAAAGAGCAGGCTGTTCATCTCCCGCGACCGGCTCGGCGTCCGTCCG
>CAYPHP010000719.1:0-2826 GCA_964410045.1 uncultured Acidobacteriota bacterium
CTTCAGACCCGCTTTCGCGAACTCCGCAGCGATGAACTGGATGGCTGCCTCCGATCCTCGGGTGAGCGACATGCGTCCTTCCAGCGCGTCAGAGGCCAGAAACGTCAGATCGGCTCGCAGCCGGGTCTGGCTGATGTCTTGAGCCATGCAGAGCGTTGAAAGCAGGAATGCGGCAAGAGTGGTCCTCATGAGATCCACATCATATTGCGGATTGCAGGTCCGGCTGATATGGTTTGCCCCATGATTACCGCGCTGCTTCTGCTGGGCCTCGCGACGCGCACCCTGGACATCTACTTTATTGACGTGGAAGGCGGGGCAGCCACTCTGATCGTGACGCCCGCCGGCGAATCGCTGCTGGTGGATACCGGCTGGCCGCGCGACGACGAGCGTGATCCCAAACGCATCGCCCACGTGGCCAGAGAAGCCGGTTTGAAGCAAATCGACTACCTGATCACCACGCACTACCACCGCGACCACTGGGGCGGAGTCGCGGCGATCAGCAAGCTGATCCCGGTGAAGACTTATTTCGATCATGGCCGGATGCAGGAGTTGCAGGAGGATCCTCAAAACTTTCCCCGCCTGAATACGGCCTACCAGCAGGCCAGCGGCGGCGCCTCGAAGGCGCTCCGGCCGCGGGATTCGATCCCCCTTCGGCGGGCCGGAGGCGCGGCAGACATCCGCCTTCGCGTCCTCAGCTCGAATCGCGAGGTCTTGAGGCGGCCGGGAGCCGACAATCCGGCTTGCGTGAAAGCCCAGCCCCAGGCCGACGATCCTTCCGACAATGCACGGTCGGTTGGTTTCCTGCTTTCCTTCGGACGATTTCACTTCCTGGATCTTGGCGACCTGACCTGGAACATCGAGCAACAACTGGTCTGCCCCACAAACGCCATCGGCAATGTTTCCCTCTACCAGGTGACGCACCACGGCGCGGCGAACAGCAATCCGCCGGTGTTGATCGAGAGCGTTCGTCCCTTGGCCGCGGTGATGAACAACGGTCCGCGCAAAGGCGGCGCGCCGGAGGTGTTCCAGCGCCTCGCCGGAATTCCGCTCTTCCAGGTGCATCGCAACCTGGCCACCGGCGACACAGAGAACGCGCCTGCCGACCGGATCGCCAACATGGGCCCGGAGGACAACTGCCTGGCCCACTACTTCAAGGCTACGGTCGCCGCGGACGGCTCCTATTTCACGATCACTAACACCAGGAACAGCCTGACCGAACGCTTCACAGTCAAGTAATCGCCCGCTATTGGAGTTATCATAGGACCCATGAACCCACTCGTGGAACTCCATAAGTACGGCCAGAGTTTTTGGTACGACAACATGCGGCGGAGCCTGATGACTTCCGGCGAACTGAAACGTCTGGTTGCCGAAGACGGGCTGCGCGGCATGACTTCCAACCCGACGATCTTTGAGAAGGCTATTTCCGGGTCCGCAGACTACGACACACAGATGAGCGAGTTGATCCGCACAGACCAAAACGTGCCCGCGATCCTCGAGGCCCTGATGGTCAGCGACATCCAGAGCGCCGCGGACATCCTGCGGCCGGTCTACGACGAGAGCGCGGGGCGCGACGGTTATATCTCTTTGGAAGTGTCTCCGAAACGGGCCCATGACACGGCGGGCACTATCGCCGAAGCGCAGCGGCTGTTCGCGCGGCTGGCACGGCCGAACGTGATGATCAAGATCCCGGCCACCCAGGCGGGCATCCCGGCGATCGAAGAAGTCATCGCTTCGGGCATCAACGTGAATGTCACGCTGCTGTTCGCCCGGTCGAACTACGAACAGGTGGTGGACGCCTATCTGAAGGGACTGGAGCGGGCTGCAGCGGCGGGCCGGCCGGTCGACCGCATCGCATCCGTGGCCAGCTTGTTTGTCAGCCGCGTCGATACGCTGCTGGACAAGATGCTGGAGTCCAAAGGCGCGCCGGCTGACATGCTGGGGAAAGCCGGCATCGCCAACTCCAAACTGCTGTATCGCCGCTATCAGGAGATCTTCCACGGATCACGGTTCGCCACCCTGGCCGGGCGCGGCGCGCAGCCGCAGCGTCTGCTGTGGGCCTCAACATCGACGAAGAATCCCAAATATCGCGACGTTCTCTATGTCGAGGCCCTGATCGGACCGGAAACCGTGGACACGCTCCCCGAGGTCAGCATCCATGCCTTCCGCGACCACGGCCGTGTGGCTCAGACCCTGACCGAAGGCGTCGACGACTGCGCCCGGCATCTCGACCGCCTCAAGGAGTTCGGAATCGACTACGACCAGACCATGCAGAAACTCCAGGATGACGGCGTCAAGCTGTTTGCCGATTCCTTCGACCAGTTGCTGGCCGGTCTGACCGCCAAACGCGAGACCCTACTGGCCCGAGCATGAGAAGAAATCACAAGCGCCTGCTTCCGCCCAAGTTGCTGCTCCGCCACGCCAAGCGGATCCGGCTTCTGCTCACCGACATCGACGGCGTGCTGACCAACGGGACGCTCTACTACGTTCCCGACGGCAAGGGGGGGATCGTCGAGGCCAAGGGCTTTAACTCCCAGGACGGGATGGGCTTCCGCTGGCTGCAGGAAGCCGGCATTCTGGCCGGGTGGATCTCCGGACGCGAGTCGCCCGGAGTGGTGGCCCGCGCTCAGATTCTGCAGATCTCCTATCTCTACCAGAACCACCTCTCCAAGGTCGGGCCGTACGAAGAGATTCTGGACAAGGCTCAGGTGGTCGACGAGGAAGTCTGCTACCTGGGCGATGACCTGACGGATTCGCCACTACTGTCGCGGGTCGGGTTGGCTGTGGCGGTGGCCAACGCCGTGCCCGAGGTTAAGAAGCACGCCCACT
>CAYPHP010000720.1:0-2826 GCA_964410045.1 uncultured Acidobacteriota bacterium
AGCGATACTAGGACGATTCAGGTGGCGGAGTGCAACCCATTCTTGCTTCGGGAAGGTGGGGCCTTTCCAGGCGCGGTGGAAGGATAGGAATACTCCTCCATGTGAGTTTGAAGAAACCCAAACGACGCGAAGACAACCAGGTACCCTCACTAACTCGGGGGCATCGATGGGCCGCGTCGTCATTACAGTATGAGTCGAACTCCCCGTAGCCCGCTAACCTCTAACCCGCTGCTGTCTTACTGATCTCTCCGTTTGAGCGTGGGCCGCTCGTCCTTCTCGTCGCCCTTCTTCTCAGCTTTGTCCTTGTCGGCGGTGGCATCGGCCGTCGCCGTGCTGGTCTTGCGCAGCGTGGGCCGGTCCGACCCGCCCTTGCCGCGGTCGTCCAGACGGCGGCGATTGTGCAGCGTTTCCAGGCGCGCCTTCACGTCGTCAAACTCCGAAGTGGTGACGATGTGCTCATCGCGCGCCGGCAGGAAGCGGGCGATCTCCTGCTGGGTGGCCGCGATGCGGTCAGGGGTCTGCGGGTGCGAGGAGAACAGCTTGCCCAAGGTGCCGGGCTTGCGCTTTTCCTTGGCCTGGATCTTCTCGAAGAAGGTGACGAAGGCGGCGGGATCGTAGCCAGCCTTATACATGTACTGCAAGCCTAGCTCGTCGGCTTCCCGCTCAAAGCTGCGGGAGAACTTCATGAAACCGACAGGGATGGCCAGACCAGCGGCCTGGCGGATCCCGTAACCGGCCCAGCCGCCCAGGAAGATCAGGGGGATGGTCAGGTAGTTGGCCAGCTCGCCGCGCGTCGCTTGGCGGGTACCATGGCGGGCGGCCACGTGGGCGATCTCGTGAGCCATCACCCCAGCCATTTCAGCCTCTTCGTCGGCCTCCATGATGATCCCGGAATTGACGAAGAAGAATCCACCGGGCAGGGCAAAGGCGTTCACTTCATCCGAGTCGATAACCTTGATGGTGAAAGGGACCTTGGCGTCGGAGTTGCGGACCAGATTCTGCCCGACGCGGTTGACGTACTCGCTGATCACCGGGTCGTCCACCAGCTTGGATTGGGCTTCCACCTGCTGGGCCATGCTCTTGCCGATGGCGATCTCTTTCTCCAGGGAGTACCAGTTCATGCCCTTGCCGACATCCCGTTCGCCGATCGCCTCCAGGTCTTTCTTCTTGTCCTTCTTGTTGTCCTTATTGTCCTTGGACTCTTTCGGTGGATCTTGTTGATTTTGCGCGGACAACAGGGCCGGAGTAAGCGGTTGCAGAACCATCATCCCGGCCAGCGCGAAGACTGACAAGCGGCGCAGACTCATGTCGATTCTCCTGGGACCAGAGCTACCCCGAGTATACACCCGACCCAGGGGCTAAGCCATCCCCAGTATGTTAAACGCATGTAAGGCCGCCTGGGTTGCGGCAAAATCGGTTGTTCCGCCACCTGGTACAAGCCTGCTGGCAAGTCCGGCTGTCTTTTGCTATTCTGACCTCAGAGGGGTTAGTGCAACGCTTGGTGTGGTCCCGGGCGTCAACTTATAGGTGGTTGCGGAAAGGCGATGGAATGAAACTTTCACGCTGGATGTGTCTATGCCTTTCGGTGGTTGCGGTGGGCTGGCTCCAGGCCAATGAGATTCGTCCGGAGCCTGGACTCACAGGCGCTCAACGCTTCAGTCCTCCGGAGAACAATTGCACCGAGTGTCATGCCGGGGCGAACGTGAACAGCCCGTCGGGAAACGTTCAACTGCGCTTCAACGGGGTCGCGGCGACAACCTACGCACCCGGCACGGCGATCCCCATCCAGATTGTGATTACCGATAACGGCGGCGGCCGGCAACGCTGGGGCTTCGAGCTTTCGGCGCGCTTCGCGAACGGAACGCAGGCCGGAACGCTGACCGCCAGCGGATCGAATACCACCACCCAGCGCGGGGTCTTTGGCAGCCAGTCGCAAATAACTTACGCTTCGCATCTGAACGCTGTCCGTCAACCGGGCACCACTTTCACTTACACCATTAACTGGACCGCTCCGGCTTCCGGATCGGGGCAGGTGATCTTCAATGTGGCCGCCAACGCCGCGAATGGCGACAGTACCTTCAACAACGATCGCATCTACACAGCCGAAGTGATCCTGGACCCCGCCGCCTCGGGCGGGCCGACTCCGCAGATCACCTCGGCGGGGATCGTGAATGCGGCCACCTTCAATGCCGCGCCGAACAACCAGGTGGCGCGAGGCCAGTTGATTTCAGTCTTTGGGACGGACCTGACCACGGGAGGGCCCTTTGGGGCCAGCAGCTTGCCGCTGCCCACGCAGCTTGGATCCACGGAGGTCAGGGTGAATGGCACGGCCATACCGCTGATCATCGTGGCTGGCACCCAAATCAACGCGCAGCTCCCCTTCGAGATGAACGACACCGGAACGGCAACGCTGACCGTGGTGTCCGGCGGCCAGACCAGCACCCAGGCTACGGTCAACTTGCAGCCGACGTCGCCAGGGATCTTCAGCGTCAATTCGCAAGGGAACGGCGATGGCGCGATCCTTCATGGAGTGGAAAACACCCTGATAACTACTGCCAGTCCGGCCCGGCCCGGCGAGGTTGTGGTGATCTTCTGCACGGGTCTGGGCGCGACACAGCCTGCCGTGGTGAGCGGAAGGGCAGCGGCCGGAGAGCGGACCACGAATATTCCCACTGTGACCATCGGTGGAGTGAATGCGCGCGTCGACTTCTCGGGGCTGGCGCCAGGATTCGTGGGGCTGTATCAGGTGAACGCCGTGGTGCCCGCAGGGGTGACCGGCCGCGTACCTGTGGTCATCACATCGGCGGGCAACGTCAGCCGTGCCGT
>CAYPHP010000721.1:0-2824 GCA_964410045.1 uncultured Acidobacteriota bacterium
GGATTCACCCGCACCATCGAGCCCCATGCTGGAAGTGTTCCACCGCTATGACCCACCACGCCGCCTCCATAGAGAGTGAGGCCCAAGCCCCAACTTCCAGATGTCCCCGGCTGAGCCGTAATCATCTGCTTAACCGTCTCCGGCCGGAGCACTCGATTCTCACGAGTGAAGGCCAGCACAAACTGGGCCAGGTCATGAGGCGTGGCGTAGAGCGCCACCGCAGCTTTAGCCGTGTAGCGACGGCGAGGTTGGGGTTTCAGGGCGGAGTCAAAACTGGGCGCCAGATCCAGCGCGCGGCCTTCGGATGCTACTACTTCCCAATCGAAGCTTGACTTGGTCATTCCCAGCGGCTGCAGGACAGCTTCTTTCATATAGTCGGTGAACGACCGCTGGGTAACTTCCTCGATCAAGAGTTCCAAGACCGTGTAGCCGCCCCCTGAATAAGCCAGGTTCCTTCCGGGTTCTCGTGCCACGGTCACAGGGCGGGGCTCACCGACCGACGAGTCTTTCGTTAGAGTGAGGGATTCTTCCAGAGACTGGATCGTTTCGCCCGGCAGAAAACCACCATAGCCCAAGCCGTCGTCCAATCCAGCGGTATGACTCAGCAGATGCCTAACGGTCACTTTGTCGCGATGCGCATCGCTTCCCGGAAACCGCCATTGCTTGAGGTGGCGCATCACTGGCTCGTCCAAACCAAGCTTGCCGTCCTCCACCAGTTTCATGACGCCCCATGCGGTTACGGCTTTGCTCACCGATGCGACTTGAAAGAGGGTTCGGTCCGTCTTCACCGGAGCTTGTGTTTCAGGGCTGGCGACGCCGAATCCACGCGCAACGGCAATCTCGCCGCGGTGAACTAACACCAAGGCCGCGCTGCCGAGTCTCCGGCGTGCCGTTGCATCGCCAAGCTTCGCAACCAGATGATTCTCGATCGACGCCAACTCGCCTCGCGCGACCGGCGGCTTCGCGAACCAGCGTGCCTCAGCCAACACCACGACAATCACGGCCAGCGTCCAAAGCAGGATCCAGCCCGTCGCGACTAATAGCTTGCGAAACACAAGAAATCGGAGCTACTTCCTGGCCTTCTCGTGGGCCACTGAGGCCTCGACCAGTTTCTTCAGGATGGCCATGTCGACGTCTGCAAGGCTCTTCAGATAGAGGCAGCACACTCCCGTCTTGTACTTGCCCAGCTTCGACATGAGTTCCGAGTAGTCCGCGAACCCCGGCATGATGTACAGGGTAAGAGCTTGTTTTCGAGGCGAGAAGGCGGCCACAGGCCACTCGAGTTTGCGTCCACTCACGTACTTGTAGGCGTAACTGCCGAAGCCGACGATACTGGGGCCCCACATGATCGGCCGGGCCTTGGTGACTTCCTTCATCATCTTCAGGACCGTGAAACAGTCCTTGCGGCGCGCCGGGTCAGGAACGGCCTGGAGAAAAGCCTGAACGCTGGCCTTGGTCGGTCTGGTTTTCAGTTCAGCCATGGTCCCGGATTAAACCACGGTTGAATCGCGGGAACAAGGCTGCCTTGTGGAGGTAAACCAGGCGACCGATCCCAAGAGTTGCTCCGTCGCGTGAACCGCAAAGCCGGCATCTTGCAGGGCGGACGAGAAGGCGGCTGCATCAAAGCGATCCGCTTGCGGATGTTCGAAGAGGCGACGGGCGATCGGATGCTGGATAAACGCGGCGAGCATTTCCTCGACGTAGAAGCGCCCTCCTGGTTTGAGCACGCGCGCCACTTCGCGCACGGCCAGGCGCCAATCCGGAATGTGATGGATGATTCCGAAGTCAAAAACAGCATCGTAGGTGGCCGAAGGCGCCGGGATCGCCGTGGCGTCGGCGACCCAAAGGCGAACTTGGGATGCCCTTCCGCGAAGCCGCTGGCGGGCGACCGACACCATCTGTGGGTCCAGGTCAAAGGCATCCACGGCGTCGGCGCGGAACACGTCGAGAATGAGTTGCGTCCCAACGCCGGGGCCACAGCCGATCTCGAGCGCCCTCCCGCCGTTCATTGGACCGGCCATGCGGAGAAACCGGCGCGATTCGTAGTGCCGCTGCACCGCCGCGCGCAGCGGGTTGTTCATCAGCGCGAATTCCAGGCGATTGAGCAGCAAGAGTGGTTCCTGGACTGGCGGGCAGGCGGTCAGGCTTTCAAAAGGTTCTGCGTCAGCTTGGCGAGGGCGGCTTCGTCGGTGGTGCGGCCGAAGTCGGCCAACATAGGCCGTGCCTCTGGGATATCGATCTTGGCCAACGCTCGCAACGCGGCCTGACGGACCGGCAGGCCAAGGCCGGGATTCTTGGCGCAGCCGAGCAGGGCATTAGCCGAATCGATACTGGCGATTGCTCCCAATGCAGCGACGGCTTTCTGCAGGAGGTTCGGTTTAGCGTCGCTACCGCCTTGCGCTGCAAACTTCTCCAAGTAAGGAATGGTCTGCGGGTCTTTGAGCACCACCAGATCATCAAGGACATCCTCGATCTGGGCCGGTTTCAAGAAAGTCAGCGCGCGGGCCAACGGCACGGCACGAAGAGGAGAACGGGTCTTCTGCATTGCTGCTACCGCCTGCTTCTGGACCCGGCCGTCCGGATGGGCCAAGGCAGGTTCCAGACGAGCGAGCAACGACGGATCGGATAGCTCGGCCAATGCGAGTACGGCATTGCGAACCACATACCATTGCGGATCGGACAGTTTTTCCGAAATCGCGTCGATGGCCGCCCTGTCGAGCCGTTTGATGGCCTGCAAAATGCGCGAGCGCTTGGAGGCCATTGGTTCCTTTTCCAGCAGCACCAGCATCTCCCGCCCGGCGTGATCACCAACCCTTTTCAGCAA
>CAYPHP010000722.1:0-2816 GCA_964410045.1 uncultured Acidobacteriota bacterium
GATTTAGCGTTCATTCCTTGATCGTTGGTAAGGCAGTGAAGGCGTCCAGGTCGACGCTGATCAAGCGCTTCCTGGAATTCTCCAGCTCCACATGCAAAGCAGGGACCGAGCCGTCAGGCGCAAATTGAGAGAGCAGCGGCTGATCCAACTTCACCGAGATCGTTTCGGGCATTTCCCAATCGCGGGCGAAGTCGCCCTCCAGATCCCGAAGCTCGACGCGGCGCGTCTGCGGGTCTACGGTTACCTGGAAATAGTGGCGGGTACGCACGGCGCGCTCGCGGGCCATGCGCAGCGTAGCCGCCAGACGCTCCGCGGAGCTGCGCAGCTTCACCGTCTCCATCCCCGCCGTCACTGACGGCGTGGCGACGGAGGCCAGCAGGCCGATGAGCGACATCACCACCAGCATCTCCATCAACGTGATTCCGCGGCTTCGATTCATTGGTTGCGCTTCATTTGTTCTTCCAACTGAGAATGTCGGCGTCCTCGGCGGTCCCGCCTTCCTTGCCGTCAAGGCCGTAGGAGATGATGTCCGGCTCGTCACCATGCTCGCTCGGGTACTTGTAGATGTAGGGGTGCCCCCACGGATCGGTAGGGATGTCCTTTGGCAAGTACGGCCCATCCCAGCGATCGACACCGCTGGGTTTGGTGCGCAACGCTTGCAGGCCCTGCTCCGTGGTCGGAAAGCGGCCGGTGTCCAAGCGGTAGGCGCCCAGCGCGGTCATGAAATCGTTGATCTGTTGCCGGGCCACGGTCTGCTTGGCGCCGGTGATCTTGTTCCACAGCCGCGGCGCGACCAGCGCGGCGAATAGCCCGATGATGGTCACCACCACCAGCAACTCAATCAGCGTGATACCCCGCCGGCGAAGGCTAGAGGCTGGAGGCTGGAGGCTAGAGGAACACCTCGGATGGTTGCATTGCGCGAAAGCCTGTGTGTTTTGGTTCGTCATTGTTCTCCTCTAGCCTAAAAGGGCACATCGTTCATACTCACAATCGCCAGGAGCATCGAAAGCACCATCACCCCAACCACCAACCCTGCGGTAAGAATCACCAGTGGTTCGAACAACGCGGTAGCGCGGCGGATGGTGGTCCGGGTCTCCGCGTCGTAAATGTCGGCCATGCGGGCGAACATGGCGTCCAGTTTTCCGGTTTCCTCGCCGACGGTAAGCAAGTGAGCGGCCAGCGGCGGAAAAACCGCGGTCTTGCGTAACGGCCCGGCCAGACCTTCGCCGCGCTTGACGCCTTGCGCCACCTGATCGACGGCTTCAGCCATCACCATGTTGCCGAGCAGACCGCGTCCGATGCGCAGCGACTGCACCAGCGGCACGCCGTTGGCCACCAACGTCGCCATGCTGCGAGCGAACCGCGCGGTCTCCGCGCGATTGATGACCGGACCGAGCAGCGGCAGGCGGAGTTGCCAGCCATGCCAGCGACGCCGTCCGGATTCGTCGCGAATCAAATACTGAAACAGGAACGCTGCGGCCACCACAGCGACGGCCAGGATCCAGCCGTATTCCTTGGTCCAATTGCTGAGCGCCAGCAGAATGCGTGTGGGCGCGGGCATGGGCAAACCGGATTCGGTAAAAACCTCGGCAAACTTGGGAATCACGAAGCCCAGCATCAACACGATCGAGCCCAGGCCCACGATCGCCAGCAGCGTCGGGTAGATCATCGAGGACACCAGGTAACCGCGGAGATCGTCCGACGCCTGCTCGGAAGCCGCCAGGCGCTCCATCACCGGGCTCAGACTGCCGGAAGCTTCACCGGCCCGGATCATGTTCAGGTACAGGTCCGAGAAGATTTCCGGATGAGTGCCCAGGCTGTCGGCCAGAGAACGCCCGGACTTCAGCTCGCGCAGCACTTCCTGGATCACCGTGCGGAAGGCGGGACGGTCGCTGAGTTCAGCGCAGATGGAAAGGGCGCGGTCGAGCGGCAGACCGGCATGGAGCAACGTGGACAACTCCTGCGTGAAGAAGAGTCGATCCTTGGCGCCCGGTCGGCGGCGAAAGAACGCGCCGAGGTCGATCCCCTCGGAACGCTTCTGCGTCCCGACGTAGAGCGGCGTCAGCCCGCCCTGGGTCAGCTCCCGCGCAGCCGCCTTCTCCGTGTCGCGGGCCAGGATGCCCTCGACGACCTTGCCTTCCGCGGTTACTGCTTTGTAGTAAAAGTCAGGCATGTTCTTCAACCGCCGATTAACGCCGATAAACGCCGATCAGAACTTGTGCACAATACGCTTCACCTGTACCTTGCTAGAGCCGAAGTTGAGGAGCAGGCAAACCTTCAGGCCCGTCGCGTGGAGATAGTTGAGACCCTGCGCCATGTGGCTCTCATCCAAAGTCTTCACGGCCTTCAGTTCTACGATGACGATGTCCTCAACCAATAAGTCAGCAACGAATTCACCGACCAAAACGCCCCTGTAATGAACCTTAAGAGCTTTCTGTTGCTCTACCTTTAGACCCATTTGCCGCAACTCGTACGCCAGCGCGTTCTCGTATACCTTCTCAAGGAAGCCCGCACCCAACGCGTTCGACACCGCGAACGCGGCTCCGATGATCTTCTCCGTGATTTCATCTGCGTTCATCGGCGTTTATCGGCGGTCAAACATCTTGGGTAACTCGCAGCACTTCCTCATCAGTGGTAACACCCGCGGCGACCTTGGCCTGGCCGTCTTCCTTCAAAGTGCGCATTCCTTGTTTACGCGCGGCGGCGGCGATTTCGCTGGCGTCGGCGTTGCGCATCACCAACCGCCGGACTTCCTCGGTCATATCCATCATCTCGAAGATGCCCTGACGCGAGCGGTAGCCGCTGCCGTGGCACGG
>CAYPHP010000723.1:0-2801 GCA_964410045.1 uncultured Acidobacteriota bacterium
CGCGATCTGCTGACTGGATCGTTTCCGGTTTACGTGGTTTTCTGGGACGAGCGACGGCGGGATCTCGCGACCGTCGTATTGGGAAACGACGTACTGGAGCCTTACCGGCTGCGGCGCGACGAGATTCTGCGGTCTGAGTACGCCGCCCTGGATTTCCTGGCCTCACTCGAGGTCCGCGCGCGGATGTTGCACGGCCAAGTGGTTACGGCAGGAGAGGGAACGGCAGGCTCTTGGTTTCGTCAAAGCGAACGGGCTAGAATACTCCCTTGACTCCTCGACCTCTTCAGGAGCGATGGATGGAACCCGCCGGACTTCCACAGCATCGGGACCAGCGGGTGACAGCTTGGATCCCGCCCCTGTTGTGGATGTTGATGATCAGTTGGCTTTCGTCCGAAGGCTTCTCCGGATCCTGGTCCGGAGGACTGCTGGCGTTCTGGGTAAGGTACTGGAATCTTCCGGTGACTCTGGACGCCGTGCAGATGGCTAATCTCATTCTGCGCAAGGGCGCCCACTTCGCCGAGTTCTTCGTGCTGGGAGTACTGCTCAGCCGGGCGATTTGGCAACATACACCCAAGTCCGAGAAGCAAGGAATCGGTTGGGTGCTCCTGGCAGGCGGACTGTATGCCTTGGGCGACGAATGCCGCCAGGCGTTCACCTCATCTCGCGGAGCGTCGCCGGTTGATGTGCTGGTGGACCTCGCCGGAGTCGCGGCCTCACAACTGTGGTGGTCCAGGACCCGCCGGCCGCTGGCAGGCGGCCGCCCCCGGCCCGAAGCATGAAACATCCCTCACCTCCGGCCCACCCATGAAACGGACCTCGGTCTGGCTGGCGGTCGCAACGGCGGGAGGCGTGCTGGCTTTCGGCGCGGTGGACGCGCTGACGCTGATGCTCCTGCAGTGTGCCGTGGCGATCATCGCGGCGGTGGAATTTTGGCCGGGAGAACGCCCCGGCTTGCCCCGGCCTGCGCTGCTGGTGGTCCTGACCTTGGTGATTCTGCCGCTGCTGCAATTGATCCCCTTGCCGGCGTCCGTGTGGCAACTTCTGGCGCCCGCGCGCGCTGCCGCCTATCCCCAGGTGCTCGGTCCCTGGAACCTGGCGTCTTCCGCATTCCCGCTCACCGTGCAGAGCTACGTGACGATTCAATCGTGGCTGCGGCTCTCCAGTTACGTGTTGGTGTTCGTTCTGGCATTCTACTGGGAGCGCCGGGGCCATCCCTCCGTGCTGCCGGCGCTGCTAACGGGGCTGGGCTTGTTCGAAGCAATCTACGGGTTGGTGCAATATCTCACCGGTTTTCCTTATATTTTTTTCTATGTCAAGTGGTTTGGCCTGCGCGATGCAACCGGCACCTACATCAACCACTGCAAATACGCCGGCCTGCTGGGGATGGTGCTGCCGTTCCTACTGGCGGCACTCCTGTTTCCGGGACGGGACCACGGCCGATACCGGGGCCGCGCGTTCTGGCTGGCCGACCAATCGTTCGGGACGCTCGGCCGGGTGGTGATTTTTGCGGTCGTGTTCCTGGGCCTGGTGTTTTCCAAGTGTCGCATGGCCATCATCGCGATCACGGTTGTATTCGCGCTCGTTGCGGTGCTGGCTCTGATCCGGCGAGGCAAGCAGGCCGCGCCACTGCTCCTGGCGATCCTGATCATTCCGCTCGGTTATGCGCTTTGGGTCGGGATTGCTCCGGTCACCGAACATTTCGAGCGGCTCGACCTCCACACCGGAGACACCATCCGGCCGGGACTCTGGCGGGACGCGATTGCCGTGATCCGCGACAATCCCTGGCTGGGCACCGGGCTCGGAACGTACAACACCATCAGCCCGCGCTACCAGACCAGCTACTTCCAGTTCCATATCGACCATGCTCATAACGATTACCTGGAATACGCCGCGGAACTCGGTGTGCCGGCCGCGTTGCTGTTATTTGGCTCCATTTGGTGGCTGATGGTCCGGCTGGCAGGATCGGTGCGGCGGCTCCAACGGCGCAGCGATCTGGTCGTCGCGACCGGTTGCTGCGGGGCGATTCTGTCGTTGCTGCTGCATTCTTTCACCGACTTCAACCTGGCTATCCCGGCGAACGCCATAGTGTTCGCGTGGATCTGCGGAACCGCAACCGGCCTGCTGGCACGGATCCGGGAGAGTGCCGCATGACCCGGGGAGTGTGCCGCGCCTTACTAGCCGCGTCTGCTGCAATCTATGCCGCGCTGGCCGTGTGGGTCTACGTCAGCCAGCCGGCGCCCGCAGTGAGTACTCTTGCGCAGATCCAGGCTCCGCTGCGCTGGGCGCCGAATCAACCGCAGGTATTGGAACAACTCGGGCGTCATCGCCTGTTCGACCGTACGAATGTGGATCCCGCGTTGGCGGAAGCGGCCTTCATTCAGGCGGCCCGGGCGAACCCCATGGAGTCGACCGTGTGGACGGGTCTGGCGGACACCTATCTGCAGATGGGCAACATGCAGAAGGCCGAGAGCGCGCTGCGCACCGCCCTCGAAGTCTTCCCGCGCGGGCCGGCCATTCCCTGGAGACTGGCAAACTCGCTGGTCCTGGCAGGACGCCCTCAGGAAGCGATCCCTCTGCTCTCGGTGGTCGCCCATTCCGATCCCGGCCAGCAGCAGGCCGTTTACGATCTGAGTTGGTAATTGCTGGAGTCGGCAGAGTTGGTCCTCCAGCGAGTGGTCCCAAACAATCTGGATTCCCGAGCCGCTTATCTGGCCTTCCTGATCGCACGACGCGGTGAGCACGCCTCCACAGATCTCTGGCAGGAGCTGCGACGCGGCGGCCACCGTGACGCCGCGTACCTG
>CAYPHP010000724.1:0-2799 GCA_964410045.1 uncultured Acidobacteriota bacterium
GAAATCGTGGAGCGCGTGGACGACTTCTTCCTGGCCGCTCCCGCGGTGTAATGTTCCGGTTCTTCCTCTGTGTTCTCTGTGCCTCTGTGGCGAGTTTTGCTGCGGACTACAAGATCACCGCCCGCCTCGATCCGGCCTCGCGCACGCTGAACGGCGAAGTCGCGATCACCTACACCAATCAGGGCGAGCTGCCACTCGCGTCTGTGCGGCTGCACCTCTACTGGAACGCCTTCCGTGACCGGAACTCGAGCTTCATGCGCGGCAGACGGCAAGGATTCGATCCCGCGGACGCAGGATGGATCGACGTCACCTCGAGCGATCCGCCCGGGCCTATCCGCTTCCTCGCGCCTGACGACGGCAACAGCGCCGACCGCACGGTTGCTGAGCTGCCGCTGCCGCAACCGCTCGAACCCGGTGAGAAGATCACCGTCCGCCTGAACTTCAACGCCCGTGTGCCTGGCCTGATCGCGAGGGCCGGATGCGAACGCGACTTTTGCATGATCGCGCAGTGGTTCCCGAAGCTGGGCGTGGTCCAGCGCGGGTTGTGGAAGGCGAATCAGTATCACGCCACCAGCGAGTTCTTCGCCGACTTCGGCAGCTACGATGTCGCGCTGACCGTGCCGGCCGCCAGTGTGGTGGCCGCTTCCGGCGACCTGGTCTCCACGACCGGTGAAGGCGCGTGGAAGACCGTCACCTACCACTCCGACAACGTGCATGACTTTGCCTGGGCTGCGTGGCCTGGATTCCGCCGCGCGGAAGAGCGATGGAAGAACGTGCGGCTGGAGGTCTTCGGTCCTGCGGACGCCGATCCGCGCCGGCATTTCGACGCCGCCAAAGCGACGCTCGAATGGCTGGATCGCAACGTCGGACCGTATCCCTATCCCCGCCTGGTGATCGTGGATGTCCCCCTGTGGGCGTTTGAGGCCATCGGCATGGAGTATCCCACGCTGGTCACCACTAGTTCGCTCGGCGGGTGGACCCCACGCGCGTTTCCGCTGCCGGAAGTGATCACCATCCACGAGGTCGGTCACCAGTACTTCCAAGGAATGGTGGCGAACAACGAAGCGGAGGAAGCGTGGCTCGACGAAGGGCTGGCCAGCTACGTGGAAGCCACGGTGGCCGAGCAGATGTTCGGTCACGGCAGCTCGAGCCTTCCTGCCAGGCTGCCTCGACGCATCGACCTGTTGCGGTATCCCGACCTGGACACCATCGTCCAACCTTCCTGGACCTACTGGAGCAGCAGCTCGTTCGGATCCATGAGCTATGCCAAGCCTTTCTAC
Source organism: uncultured Acidobacteriota bacterium (assembly GCA_964410045.1). GTDB lineage: Bacteria > Acidobacteriota > Terriglobia > JAJPHL01 > JAJPHL01 > CAYPHP01. The sequence continues at coordinate 1,281 of CAYPHP010000724.1, forward strand.
CTGCTGCGAACACTGGAGCAGATGATCGGCAAGGACAAGGTGCTTGCCGCGTTACGGCTCTACTTCGAGCGCTGGAAGTTTCGGCATCCTGCAACGCGCGACCTGATGGATTGCTTCAACGAAGCCGCCGGGCAGAACCTGGACTGGTTCCTTCGCCCGGCCTTGTACGCGCCTTCGTCGATCGACTACGCGGTGACGGGAATGGATGAGCGTCGCGTGCGCGTCCGCCGCCTTGGTGATCTGGGCGTGCCGGTGGAATTGACTTTGCATCTCGCCGGCGGCGCCGAGCGACGCATCTACTGGGACGGCGCGCAGCGCTGGCGCGATTTCCCCGTCGAGAGCGGTCTAGCGGTCGACTGGGCTGAGATCACCACGCGCGCCTTGGACCTGAATCACGTCGACAACAGTTATGCGCGTCGGCCCGAGCGCTCCGCGGGCGTGAAGCTGGCCGCGCTGTGGACTTTCCTGCTGCAGCACGTGATGGAGCTGATCGCATGTCTGCTCTGAAGGATCTCCAGCTCGGCGCACGAACCCTGGCGCTTCGGCCGCGGCTGTTGCTGGCGGCCTGGCTTCTCCACCTGGGCTTCACCCTGGCGGCGTCATGGTTCCCGTGGAGCGAGATCATCGGATCGCTGCAACACCGCCCGGTGGCCTCCCGCTCTTTTCTGCAAGGAATCGATTTGGAATTGCTGGTGGATTGGATCGCCGCATATGGCAAGCCTCTTGCCGCCTACCAGAACGCCGCACTGATGATGGCGCTGGTCTACGGCGTCGCGGTGGTGCTGCTGGAGGCTGTGATTCTTCCGTCTTGGCTGTGGCCTTTTGAACGCCGCCGCGGCAGTTATGTTGTTCCGCTGCTCCAGATTGCCTTGTACAGCATCGCGGTCTGGGTGCTGCTGGCCGCCGCGATCCTAACCATGCGCGCCGTTTCTCCGGTCCTGGCGGTAATCGCCGGCATGATCCTGGCGGTCTTCCTTCGCGTGATCCTGAACCTGTGGAAGTGCGCGCGCCTTTCCGGTGACGCGGGACTCGGCGATGCGTTGGCCGCCGTCGCGCGACGGCCGGGAGCGGTGACCATGCTGGCAGGTACCACGCTTGTCACGGCTCTGACCTACGCTGCGGCCGCCGCCGCGGCGGGCTGGTTCTCGCTCGGCTCCTCCCGCGTTGTTCCCGCGATGCTGCTGCAGCAGGCCTTGATCCTGGCGGCCGTGTGCCTGCGCTTGTGGTTACAAGCATCGACAGTGGTCTTGTGGCGTCGCGCGGCGTTACAATCGTTCTGATGCCAGTCGCTCGCCGCAATCGTCTCGAGGTGAGTTGGAAGGTGACGGTGTCGGGCGTGGGCGCCAACGGCGTGCCCTTCCAGATCGCTGCAGGCTCGACGAACGTGAGCCGCGGAGGTCTGGCCTTTCACGCAGACATTTCCATCCCGGTCGGCGCGCAACTCGAAATCGTGGTCGTGGGGGCCCCCCACGGGGGGGGCGCGGTGCCCCCCGGGTTGAGAAAAGGGGGGGTGGGGCCC
>CAYPHP010000725.1:0-2796 GCA_964410045.1 uncultured Acidobacteriota bacterium
GGCGATCACCCGGACATCGACATACTGGATCTCCAGGCTACCCAGCCGCTGAACTTCCCCGTTCTGAAGGAACCGGAGAAGCTTCACCTGCATGGCCAGCGGAAGCTCGCCAATCTCGTCGAAGAAGAGGACGCCGCCATGCGCGGCCTGCAGCCGGCCGGGCCGGGACTGGTATGCGCCGGTGAAAGCGCCGCGGGAGTACCCGAAAAGCTCAGCCTCAAGTAATTCTTCAGGAATCGCCGCGGAGTTGATGATAACAAATGGCGCTGACGCTCGCGGACTGATCTGGTGGATGGCCCGGGCCAGCAGCTCTTTGCCGGTCCCAGTTTCCCCGGTCAGCAAGACGCTGGTCTTTCGCCGGGCTACCAGGCGGGCCATCCGAGCCAGCTCCTGCATCCGCTGCGACTTGCCGATCATGTTGGGCAGGGGAGCCACTGTGGCGACCTGAGGGTCTGGCTGCGGCGTTCGCCGATCTTGCCAGTTCTCCGGCCGGATAGCGGCCCGGTTCTCGGAGTCGACCCAGAGGATCTTCAAGTCCGGATAAAGCGTCCTCATGGTCCTGAAGACTTCCTGAGAGTCGAGATCCGCCAAGCGGCAGTCCAGGAGGACGGTCGAATAGTCTCCGGCTTCCAGCTTGGCCAGGGCCTCAGCGCCACCCGCGGCTGCGTCGACGCGCCATGACTCAGTGGAATAGGATTCCACCTGCCTCCTCCGGAAGCCGGCATTCGAGGCGGCGACCAGGATTCGGTCTCCGGGGGCATACGTCGATCGGGAAATGGATTCGCGGCTGGCTGCGGGCAGAACGGGCGAGGTGGTCACACTTACGTTCTTGCATGAAAGGTTCCACATGAAGGCGCGGAGAGGGCTTTCGTTTACTTATACTTATTTCTAATCTGATGGCTGAACCAGTCCCCAATCGGGAAGGTGGAGCAACACGTCCCGGAATGGCTCGCAAGCGTGCCCTTGGGCTGGCGCTGCTGTGCTCATTCGCCGTCTATCTGATTCCCACCGTGGGGCCCCATGCCGTATTCCTTCTAGGTGGAACGATCGCGATACAGTTCCGGACGCCGATCAAGAGCCTCGGGTGGGCCATGACCAACCTGGGCGCGGGCCTGCTGCTCCAAGCTCTGGCCTTTGCCTTGTTCTATTGGTACTGGCGGCGACGCAGTGCGCTCCGTCTGCTGGTCTTGCTGGCTGCCGCCATCGTGACCGTGATTCAAGTCCAGTTCCTGTTCATGCTGGTGATCCCGTCGTGGTTCCTCGTGGATCGGGAAACGGCCAAGGAGATCGTGACTTGGCCTGAAGTCTGTTCCGTCACGGACGCACAACTGGCTACCTTCCGCACTCCGGCGCGCCAGCCCAAGGACGGTTGGACCGAAGCGTGGGTCAGCGACACGCAAGGACGCTACTCCATCCTGACCATGCCGAATTGCCAGAAGCGTCTGGTACCTTTGCCGCAGCCGACGGTCCAGCCGGGCGGTCGCGTGGACTTCTCCATCGGGATTACCCAGATTGTTCCTGGCGGGCGGGCGCTCGTGCAACGCCAGGAACCTGCCACCGGCAAGTTCACCTGGCTGCTGTTCGACGCGGACGGTTCGTTGAAGCCGCTGCCAACTCCTGCTACGACGAAGTACGTCGCGCCGTTTCTGTCAACCGACGGTACCCAAACGGCTTGGATCCTTCAGACACCGGACTCGCAACCTCCCGTGACCTACCAGGTCCATTTGCTGCCGACGGCAGGCAATGCGCCTCCCAAAATCGTGGACCTGGCAGAACGGGCCAGCTACGACCTGCTGGACGTTGCCGGCAGCGGCGGTGACCTGCTGTTACTGGCGCGCCCGGCAGGAGCGCAATGGTTGTTGGCGATCGGAGGACTGGCGCCGCCGCTTCCGTCCGGCGTAGACCCGCAGGCGACCACCATGCTCTTCTCGGAGCAAGGAACAGTGGCCTGGGACGCCTACAAGGATGACGGCAACTACGTCATCGCCTGGTCGCTACCGGCCGGTTCGGGAACCCACACTCTGCCGAAGGGGCGGAGCGTCACAGCCGTTGCCATCGATCCCGACGGGCGCCACCTGGCGGTAAGTGTAAGCCGCACGGTCTCGGTGGGAGATATTTCGGACTCCGTATTCGTCCTGCGAACGTCGGATGGCGGCGAAGTTTTCCGGCGCTTCCTGCCGACCTATAACCGCAGCGGCGTGATCTTCCTTGGGCGGGAGTACTTTGCGTACTCCGAGGTCGGAACGACGCACCTGTTGCGGGTGCCGGAATGATTCAATCCGTGGTATGCTCCCGCCTTCTGGGGTGAGTCCACCAACCTTGAGAGGTCCCATGAACAGAGGTGTCAAACGACAGCTTCCTGCTGTGCTGGCCGTGGTGTCGATCCTGACGGCTGGAACGGCACTGCTTGGCGAGCGGCCGCGGATCTACGCCATCAAAGGCGCGCGGATCGTGGTTGCGCCGGGCAAAGTGATCGCGCGGGGCACGGTAGTGATCCGCGACGGCTTGATTGAAGCGGTGGGCGCGGATGTGAACGCGCCGCCGGACGCCGTGGAGATCGACGGCGCCGGCAAGACCGTCTATGCCGGGCTGATTGATTTTCACTCCGGGCTGGGGTTGCGTCGCGCCCAGGCCGCGACGCCCGCAGCCGGCGGCGGCCGCGGCGGCGGGGGAATCAACTTGGCGGCACTGGCTGCCCAGCAGACTCGCGAAGCTCCGGCCGGCGCGCTGCATCCGCTCAGCCGGGTCCGCCCGGAGACGCAGGCGACGAGTTTGATCGTGCCGTTTGAAGGCGAG
>CAYPHP010000726.1:0-2792 GCA_964410045.1 uncultured Acidobacteriota bacterium
CGAAAACCAAGCGGGCAGTTGGCCGCTGCAGAACATCCAGATGGCCAATTCCCTGAAGATGAAGGGATACGATTTCCACTTCAGCTTCGGCAACGGCACGCACTCCACGGCGCACGGCAACGCCGAGCTGCCGGAAGCGCTCACCTGGCTGTGGCGCGATTACGATCCGGCGAAGAGCGAGCAGGTCTATGAGATGGAAGCGGCCGAGAAGACCAAGCCGCTGTTCCGGGTGCGTATCGCCAATCGGGATCATTGAAAGCAGGATCAAAATGAGAATCATCGTCGCACTGCTATTGAGTGCCGCGCTACACGCCGACTGGATTGTCTACGCCGGCACTTACACGCGCGGTTCCAGCAAGGGCATTTACGCCGCCCGTTTCGAGAGTGCAACCGGCAAACTCGGCGCTATCGGTTTGGTCGCAGAAACGCCGAATCCAACGTTCCTAGCCGTCCATCCGAACCAGCGATTCCTGTACGCGGTGAACGAGATCGCCGAATACGAAGGCCAGGCCGCGGGCAGTGTGAGCGCCTATTCGATCGACGCCGCTACCGGCGGGTTGACCTTGCTGAACCGGGTCTCGGCGCGCGGGCGCGGTCCTTGTCACCTGTCGGTCGACAAGACCGGGAAGTGGCTGTTCGTGGCCAACTACGGCGGCGGGAGCACGGCAGCGTTTCCCATACAACCAGACGGCAAACTCGGCGAGGCGTCGGCGTTTTTTCAACATGCCGGATCCAGCGTGCATCCTCAGCGCCAGACCGCGCCGCACGCTCACATGGCGGCTGTATCTCCCGACAGCCGCTTCCTGATGGTTCCGGATCTTGGGTTGGATCAAGTCGTCGCCTATCGCTTGGATGCGGCCAAAGGCGGGCTTACACCCAACGATCCTCCATTCGTCAAGACCGTAGTCGGCGGCGGACCCCGCCACTTGGCATTCCGTCCCGACGGCAGGTTCGTCTACGTACTGAACGAGCTGCTGTCGTCGGTCACCGCGTTTTCCTACAACGCCGCACAGGGAGCGATGAAGGAGTTGCAGACGCTCTCGACGCTTCCGGAAGGCCACACGGCCCGCAACAGCACAGCGGAGATCTTCGTGCACCCCAAGGCCAAGGTCTTGTACGCCTCGAATCGCGGGCACGACTCCATCGCGATCTTTCAGATTGATTCGAAGAAGGGCACGCTGACCGCCGCCGACCGCGTGCCGACCCAGGGCAAGACGCCGCGCAACTTCGCCATCGATCCATCGGGAAACTACCTGCTGGCGGCCAACCAAGATTCCGGCAACGTGGTGGTCTTCCGGATTGATCAGAAGACCGGCGGCCTGACCCCGGCGGGTTCGACGCTGGAGATTCCCTTCCCGGTGTGCCTGGTGTTCGCCCCGGCTCGCTGACGCGGTTTTTCCCGGGAACCAATCAAGCCGTGGTCCGTATCAAGAACCATGGAGACATTGATTCGGGACATCCGCCTGGGCGCACGCGCGCTGGTCAAAGACAAAGGCTTTGCCGCAGCCGTGCTGCTGACGCTGGCCGTATGCATCGGCGCGAACACCGCGATCTTCGCGATTGTCAACTCGGTCCTGTTACGGCCGCTGCCGGTTCCGGACTCCGGGGCCATCGTGTTGATGTCGAATCAATACCCCAAGGCCGGCGTTGGCGAGAGCCGGAACAGCGGGCCGGCGGATTACTACGATCGCATGACCGCGGTCCCCGCCCTCCAAGACCAGGCCATGTTCAACTTCGCTTCCCAGACCGTGGATCTTCAGGGAACTCCGGAACGGATCCGGGGCATGGCCGCCACGCCGTCGCTGTTCCAGCTCCTGCGGGTGACTCCCGCGCTGGGCCGGTCATTCACGCCGGAAGAAGGCGAGATCGGCGCCGAACAAAAAGTGATCCTGAGCGATGGGTTGTGGCGACAGATTTTCGGCGGCGACCCGTCGGCGATAGGCAAGACGCTGCGCTTGAACGGGAGACCGTTCACGGTCGTGGGCGTGATGCCGGCCAAGTTCAACTTCGTCGATCCCGAAGTCCGTTTGTGGGTGCCTCTCCCCTTCACGGACCAACAGAAGAACGCCCGCCACAGCAACAGTTGGTACAACGTCGGCCGGCTGAAACCGGGCATGAAGATCGAGCAGGTGAAGGCGCAAGTGGACGCGCTGAACGCCGCGAACCTGGAGCGATTTCCCCATTGGAAGGAGATCCTGACCAACGCCGGCTTCCACACCACGGCTGAGCCGCTCCAGGACGTGCTGGTGAAATCGGTGCGCGGCGTGCTGTATCTGCTTTGGGGCGGAGCGATCTTCGTGCTGGTGATCGGGGCATTGAACATCGCCAACCTGGCGATGGCCCGCCTGACCCTGCGGCGCAAGGAACTGGCCGTACGGCTGGCCTTGGGAGCCGGACGCATCCGGCTGATGCGCCAGTTGGTGGTAGAGAGCGTGCTGGTATCCCTGCTCAGCGGCGCAGCGGGCTTGGGACTGGGCGCGGCCCTGCTGAGGACCCTGGCCACGACCGGGCTGGAGCGCCTGCCGCGCGCCAACGAAGTCCAGATTGACGGCGTGGTGGTGGCCGTCGCCCTGGCGCTTTCCGCTGCGGCCGGCTTGTTGATCGGGCTGGTTCCCCTCGCGGATGTCCTGCGCATCAACTTAAGCAACGCCCTGCACGACAGCAGCCGGACCGGCACCAGCGGACGCCGCTCCCGGCGCATGCGGCAAGGCCTGGTCACGGCACAAGTGGGCTTGGCGTTCGTGCTGCTGGTCGGCGCCGGCCTGCTGCTGGCCAGCTTCCGCCACCTACTT
>CAYPHP010000727.1:0-2790 GCA_964410045.1 uncultured Acidobacteriota bacterium
TTCCTCACTGCCCAGGGCGCGCACCGCAGCGGACGAATCGGGAGCGAACTCAAACTGCACCGGCCGGCCGCGGCCGGTGGCAACCGCAGGACGGATCCGGTCGGCGGGCAGTTCCAATTGGAGGGTACTGCGGCCCAGCCGTTCCTGCCAGTAGGCCGCCGCCCGATGCGGATTCTCTCGCGACTCCGGCCGTGATGTCTCCCAGGCCGCAAAGTCCCCGTACTGAACCGGAAGATCGGGCAAGCGGCTGGCGGGCCCGCCCGAGTACTCGCTGTAGAGCGAGCTGAGGTCCCGCGCGAAAATCCGCAGCGACCACAAGTCGCTGACGATGTGGTGGACGACTACCAGGAGCACATGGTCTTGTGCGCCCAGGTGCAGCAGCCAGGTCCGCCAGAGAGGAGCATGCCCCAGGTCAAATGGCCGGCACGACAGTTCGTCAACCGTCTTGGCCAGTGCGTCCTCCGGATCTGAACTGCTGGACAGGTCGATCCGCATCAGCTCGATACCGCCGGCGTGGTGAACCTGCTGCTGCAGCTCGCCGTTCACCTCGTGCAGGGACGTCCGCAAGGATTCATGACGCTCCTCGAGGGCATGCAAAGCCTTTTCAAGTGCCGGCACGTCCAGCGTCCCGCGAAAGCGCCAAGCGCGAACAGTGTGGTAGGCGGTGGAGTCCGGAGCCAGTTGGTGCAGCAACCACATGTTCCGCTGCATCGGCAAAGCCGGAGCCGATTCCGACGAGCGCTTGGGAATCGTCGGCGGTTTCTTGCCGCTCTCCTGACGCATCAGCCGTTCGAGCAGGGCGCGCTTCACCGGCGACAGATGGTCCAATTGCATTGGGGTCCCGGCGGCGATCTCTGCTTTCGGCTCTTGACTCATACCTGCACTTTTTCATCCAGGCGTGCCAGCAGCACGGCGGCCTGCTGGTCAGACAATTGTTCCAGCCGGGCCATGATGAGTTCCGCCTGGCTGGCGATGGTGGGATGGTCGAAGAAACTGACCAGCGACAGATCCCCCAGCAGCGTTTGGCGAAGGCGGCTCAAGACCTGAGCTGCCAGGATGGAATCTCCACCCAGATCCAGGAACGTGTCATGGACCCCGACTTGATCAACCCCCAGATGCGTCATCCAGATCGTCGCCAGGTGGCGTTCGAGCGCATTGCGTGGAGCCACGAACTCAATGCGTTTCGGCGGCGCTGGCGGCGGAAGTTGAGTCAGGCCCAGCGTCTCGGCCAAGCCGATGCGCTGGATCTTGCCTGTGGGTCCCTTCGGAATCTCGTCCAGGAAGACGATGCGTTTGGGGACCTTGAAATCGGCCAGCCTGGCGCTCAGAAACTCCCTGAGGGCGGCCTCGCTCGGTGCGTTGTCCGTCCCCTTACGCAGGACCACGGCTGCGGCCACTTCCTGCCCTAATTGCGCGTCGGGGACGCCAAAGGCCACCGCTTGGGCCACCGCCGGATGTTCCAGCAGGACTTCATCCACCTCGCGAGGGGAGATCTTTTCTCCGCCGCGATTGATGATCTCCTTCAGCCGTCCGCTTAGAAACAGATAGCCTTGGGCATCCAAGCGGCCGAGATCGCCGGTGTGAAACCACCCATAAGCAAAAGCCGACTGGTTCGCCGCGGGATTGTTCTCATATCCGTTCATGACGTTAGGCCCGCGAATCACCACTTCACCGGTTTGCTCAGGGGGAAGCAGCCGGCCGTCTTCGGTCATCACCGCCACTTCCAGACCGGTGGCCAATCCGACCGAACCGGGCTTGCGTGCCGCGGGCGGCAGTGGGTTCGAGGCCATCTGATGCGCGGCCTCCGTCATGCCGTAAGCTTCGATCACCGGCACGTGAAAGGTCTCTTCCAGTTCTTTCATCAGTTGGGGCGCCAAGGCCGCGGAGCAACTCCGCACAAAGCGGAGCGGCCGGTTCTCGATCACCGATCGATTCCCCGCAGCGCGTGCCAGTACCGTCTGGTGCATCGAAGGGACCGCGGTATACCAGGTCGGTGACAACTCTTCCACCCAGGAAAAGAAGCGCGGCGCCAGCAGACCCGGCGTGCAGGCCACCGAAGCCCCAGCGGAAAGCGACGCCAGCAACGCGCCGATCAGACCGTGCACGTGAAACAGCGGCATCACGTTCAAGCAGCGGTCCGCTGGCGTCAGCGACAACGACTCGCGGATCGTCTCCGCCGAGATGCACAAGTTGCGATGGGTCAGCGGGACGATCTTGGGCCGCGCCGTGGTCCCCGACGTGTGCAGAATCAGCGCGCAATCATCCGGCTCGGCGAATTCAACGGTTGCATTATCAGCCACTGCCGGTCCGCGAAGCGTGAAGATCCCGGCCTCCGCTTCCGCATCGGGGACGAGTGGGATGATCGGAATCCCGCGCGCGCGGGCAACCTCCAGCACTGCGGAATCCGTTCCCTCTTGCACCAGCACCGCGCGAGCGTTCAAGTCGGACAAGTAGAAATCGAATTCCTGTGCCCGATAACCCGGATTCAGGGGCGCTGCAGTGGCGCAGCCGCTGACCGCCAGGAAGGCCACGGCGGTCTCCGGGCCGTTGGGCAGCACGATGGCGACGCGGTCATTGCGCGCCACGCTCATGACGCGAAGTTGCAGCCCAATCTTGCCCAGGAAATCCGCCAACCTTCCGTACGACAGTGGGAGGCGTCCGGGCGCGGCGATCGCCACTGCGTCGGAGTTCCGGCTGGCCTGCTCCTCGACCATCCCGAGAGTGGTCATCGCTTCTCCTCTCGCTCCAGGCCGGCGAGGAGTGCGGCAGCCTCTTCGTCGGACAACTGCT
>CAYPHP010000728.1:0-2789 GCA_964410045.1 uncultured Acidobacteriota bacterium
ATCAGCTCGTCTTTGAGAAATCTGACTTCTCGCGATCCGGGCATGCGATGCCTCGGAATATCCTTCCGCTGATACAGCGTGGATTTTGACACCCGGAACCGCCGTCAACCTGTCCACCGAAGGCACGACGGATTGGGCCCACTGGGGCCTGACGAATGCGTCCAGCTTTAACCACAAGAGCGGCGTGACGGCGCAGATCAGCACCTTCTCAGCGGTGGGCGGCGGCACGGCCCAACGCTTTGACGATAATCCCACAAGCTATACATGGACGGGCGGGACACCGACATCCAGCGCGACGAATAGCTCGACCGGCGTCTACATCGTCGGGCTGAACAAGGGCTTCCAGCTCACGGTCCCCGCCGACACCACGCCTCGCACGGTGAAGCTCTATGTGGGCGGGTGGGGCGCGCAGGCAAAATTCGAAGCGACTCTGAGCGACCAGAGCGCGGCGGCCTATACCGACACGTCCTTCAACGATTCCGGCAGTGGGGATGGGACCAACCGGGTCTATACCCTGACGTACCAGGCCGCGTCCGCCAATCAGACGCTCACGCTCACCTGGACGGTGACGGGCATGAATGACCCCCAGTGGGGCAACGTGTCCCTGCAAGGAGCGACTCTGGTCACGGGGTCGGTCAGTGGCGCCCTCGCCGGGAGTCTCGCCACGCCCAGCGCCACGGTGACGCTCTCGACTGATGGCACGACGGATTGGGCGCATTGGGGTCTCACCACCGCCAGCAGCTTCAATCACAAGAGCGGCATCACCGCCCAGATCAGCAACTACTCGGCTCTCGGAGGAGGCACCGCCGCACGCTACGACACTAACCCCAATGGGTACAGCTGGACCGATGGCACGCCGACGGCCAGTGCTACGAATTCGCCGACAGGTTTGTATATCAATGGGCTGAACAAGGGGTTCCAGATCACGGTGCCGGCCGATACCACCTCACGTACGGTCAAGGTCTATGTTGGGGTCTGGGGCGCCCAAGGCAAGCTCGAAGCGACGTTAAGCGACAGCAGCGCCAGCGCCTATGTGGATACCTCCGTCACCGATCCGGGTGGGAGTTCCGATGGCCTCGCGCGCGTGTATACCTTGACCTATCGGGCGGCGTCGGCGAATCAAACGTTGACCGTCAAGTGGACGGTCGAGACGATGCATGAAGCGCAATGGGGGAATGTCACCTTGCAGGCGGCCACGCTCGTGACCAACAGCACAAGCGGCACGGTCTATCAAGACCTGCAGTATGCCTATACGGCCGACGGGAATATCACCACCATTGCGGACTACACGGTGACGGGCGGGGCCGGGGATCAATCCCTCACCTATGACAGCCTCGATCGGCTGACTGGGGCAGCGGGCCCCTATGGGGCCGGCGGGGCATCGGCGTCCATCACCTATAGTTATGATGAACTCGGCAATTTGACAGCCAATTCGCAGGTGGGGACCTATACCTATCCCACCAGCGGATCAAGCAGCGTGCGGCCGCATGCCGTGAGCACGGCGGGAAGTAACAGTTATACGTACGACGCCAACGGCAACATGACGGGAGGCGCGGGCCGGTCGTTTTCCTATAACCTGGAAAACAAACCGCTCACGATCACGATCGGCGGACAGACCACCACGTTTGTCTACAACGGCGACAATGGGCGAGTGAAGAAGGTCGTGGGGAGCACGACGACCCGGTATATCAGTCAGCTCTATGAATGTGACAACACGAGCTGCTCAAAGATGATTTTCTCCGGGTCCGAACGAGTGGCGACGCTTGTGCCGAGCGGCGGCATCCACTATTACCACCCGGACCATCTGGGTTCGTCGAATGTCATCACAGATGGGACCGGCGCCAAGGTTCAAGCCCTCACCTATTATCCCTACGGCGGCACTCGCACGAACAGTTCGCCTGTCACACCGGCAGTGGATGTGCCATTTAAGTATACGGGCAAGCCGCTCGATAGCAGCACGAGCCTCTATTACTACGGAGCGCGGTACTATGATCCGCTGCTCGCCCGGTTCCTGAGTGCGGATACACTCGTCCCCAATCCACGCGATCCGCAAGCGCTCAATCGCTACACCTATGCCGGCAGCAATCCGTTTCTGTACACCGACCCGACCGGGCATTTTAAGATCAAATTCACGAAGTTCTTCCAACGCGCGTTGGGGGATATCGGCACGGCGGTCGTGGGTGTTCTTGGCCAGGGCTTTGGTCAGACGCTGGCTTGGAGCAATCCACTGCTGGGAGCTGTGGTCTCCGGATTGGGAACGGCGGTTCTGACACAATCCAAGACCGGAAGGTATACCTTAGCAGGGGAAATTGTTGTAGCCTCAGCGGTGGCAAGTTTCATGTGCGCAGGCTGTGGAACAACTCTGACCCTCCCTTTGGTAAGTGTCCAAGTGGGTTCGATACCGGCTTCAGCCACTGTGGGGGCAATTGGTATGGGAACATTGGGCGGCATTTCAGCCGCAAAGGCAGGCGGAGATATCAGTAGCGGGGTGCTTGTGGGGACAGCCATGGGAGCGGCTAGTGGTGCACTAAATGGATATCTTGGAGGTGTAGTGAATCCTGGAAAATTCGCTTGGTCTGGAGCATTTTTTGGAAAAGCGGCTCTTTCGGGGCTTCTAAACATGACTGGTGGTGCGATCCTGAATGGTGCGAGTGGCGCAGCTATTGGTTATGCTGGTGGCCGTGGTAATGGGAATACAATGCTCCAAGCCGCAGGTCGTAGTGTCGCAGAGGGTGCCAAGAGCGATTTCGCGACGACTTTGCTCGGATTGGGTTTCGATGCATCCGGGC
>CAYPHP010000729.1:0-466 GCA_964410045.1 uncultured Acidobacteriota bacterium
CGGACTTCGCCCCGCAAGGCCGCAACCACCGATGCTGGGTCTCCGGAGACGCGCAAATGCAGAGTCATGTTGCCGGGTGGCGCTTGTTGCGCCAGGGGCAGATAGACGGTGCGCCAAGTGTTTTCCCGCATCGTCCGGAACTTGGTGTCCCTGACCACGCCGACGATCTCAATGTCGCGAGGCGAAGCATTGGACCAGCCGAACCGATGGGGTCGCGGTCCTGGAAGAAATAGCGGGCCATCGCCTGGTTGACCACGGCCACCAGGGGAGCGCCTTCGCGGTCGGCGGAAAGGAATTTACGCCCGCGAACCAACTCCATACCCATCGTGTCGAAGTAGCGCTCGTCCACGACGTTGAGGTTCAATTGCATGTCCTCATCGGGCTTTGGCTGATAGCCCTCGACGGCCGAAGATCGCCGGTTGCCGCCGCCCGTGTTCTGGCCGCGGCCGAAAGTCGACTCGGCGAT
>CAYPHP010000729.1:476-2786 GCA_964410045.1 uncultured Acidobacteriota bacterium
AGCTGCGCTCACGCCCGGTAGATTCCGAGCCCGTTCCACCAGGCCGTCGTAGAAGGCGCGCAACTGCGGACTCTGATAGCCGTTGAGCGAAGGCGCGACGGAGGCCATGAGTACGCTCTCGGTCTGGAATCCGAGGTTCATCCCGCGCAGGTTACCAAGCGTCCGCAGGAACAGTCCGGCGCCAATCAACAGGAGAATGGAAACAGCCACTTGCCCGACCACCAAGGCCTTGCGGAAGCGCACACCGGTACGTCCCGCATCGCTCTCACCCTTCATGGCCACAACCAGGTCCACGCGGGCCCGTTGGAACTGCAGGGCTGGAAGCAGGCCAAAAAGCAAGCCGGTCAGAACCGTGACCAAGGTGGTGAAGCTGAGCACTCGTAAGTCAGGCGACAGGTTCAGGGAAAGAGAAGACCCGCCAACCAGCATCGGCAAAACCGCGGGAAGGGCACGGGCTGATAGCCACACACCCACCACCGCGCCAGCGGCGGAAAGCAGAAGATTCTCGAGCAGCAGCGGCAACACCAATTGCCAGCGTCCCGCCCCCAAGGCCGCTCGCACGGCGATCTCTTTCTGCCGCGCGGCGGCTCGCGCCAGCAGCAGGCCGGCCACGTTGGAACAGGCGATCAACAGGAGGAAGGCGGTGACGCCCATCAGCACCAGCAGCGGTTGCGACATCTGCTGGCGCAGAAACGGCAGTCCTCCGGCAGCGGACTCCATACGCAGGCGGTTGGCGGAGTGCTCTGCTTCCGGAATGCCCATCATCGCAAGAGAGGCATGGTACACGGCGTTGGCGAGAGGCGCGGCCTGGTCCATGGATGTTCCTGGCCGCAAGCGCGCAATCAGGAACAACCAGCTTGAGGTGCGCAAGTCCAGCAGACTCGGCCGGCGCTCCACCTGGCGGCGCAGGTGAGCCTGCATCATCATCGGAATCCGGACCTCGGGTGTGAAGCCAGAGTCCACGCTGGCGAAGCCGCGCGGAGCAATCCCCACAATCGTAAACGGCTCGCCATTCAGTTGGATGACTGCGCCGATCACGGACCCCTGGCCCCCGAAGCGCCGCTGCCAGTAGGAGTAGCTGAGCACGGCGACGCGATGCGCCCCCGGAGTGTGATCATCGTCGGCGGTGAGCAGACGCCCGGCGGCAGGCTCCAGGCCCAGCATCGTAAAGTAGTTGCCACTGACCATCTCGACTGTCACGCGCTCGGGCTGCCCTTCAGTTCCTGCGCTCAGGTTGGCACTCGAATTACTGAAGGCCAGGACGTCGGTGAAGAGACCGGCACGATCGCGCAGATCACGGTAGAGCGGATATGAAATGTCGTAGGAAGCTCCCGGGCGGCGGGTGTGTGTGCGCGCCAGCAGCACCAGGGAGCCGGGGTCGCGGACCGGCAGGCCGCGCAGCAGTACGGCGTTCACCAAGGTGAAGATCGCAGTGGTTGCGCCGATTCCCAGGGCCAACGCCGCCAGCGCGGCCAGGGTGAATCCGGGCGACCGGCTCAGTCGCCGTACGGTGTGCCGTAGCTCGCTCAACATGAGGTCCCCCTCTTGTCAACTTAGACACTCGCGCAGGAAGTCGGTTAGCCGAAAATTAACCGCGTCGAACCTTGACAGGCCTCTCCCGTCCCGACGTATCATGAGGCGAAAGAAAATCCATAGCAGGGTGGGAGTAACCATGCGGAATCGTTTGTTCACCAGGAGTGCGTGCGGGCTAGCGTTGGCCTTCTGCGCGCTGGTCTGCTTGCCTTTGGCCTACAGTCAGTCCATGGCTGGCTTGGCGGCCATCGGCGGGACCGTCCTCGACCCCACAGGGGCAGTAATTCCGGCCGCTTCGGTAACGGTGGCCAATAGAGGAATCGGTCTGGAACGTAAGGTATCGACCACGGAGGCGGGAACGTTCCTGGTTCCCTCCTTGCCTCCGGCTTCCGGATACGAGGTCTTGGTGGAGAAGGCTGGTTTCGCCGGCCACCGGGCCCAGAGCATCGTGCTCCAGGTGGGCCAGAGCTTGTCGCTCACCATTCGCCTCGATGTTTCCCAACAGGCCCAGCAGGTGACCGTCACCGAGGAGAACCCCATCGTCGAGCAGACCAAGACTGGGGTCTCGCAGGTGGTGGACAGCGCGCAGATCCAGCAACTGCCGATCAATGGACGGCGCGTGGACACCTTCGTTCTGCTCACCCCCGGTGTGGTCGCTGACGGGACGTTCGGTGCGGTGTCCTTCCGCGGAGTTCCTGGTGGTAACGCCTTCCTCACCGACGGCAATGATTCAACACTGCAGTTCTACAACGAGAACGGCGGGCGTACCCGCATCAG
>CAYPHP010000730.1:0-2785 GCA_964410045.1 uncultured Acidobacteriota bacterium
CGTGACTCTGCTCGGACATATCGCCGTAGTCACTGGGCTCCTCGCGACGAGCCACCACGGCAGCCGCCGGCGTGCTCATGCGGTTCATGAGGTTGCGGGCCTGCTCCTGCAGCACTTCGCGTGATCCCGTCTGCTTGCTCTTGCTCACCTTGCTCACAGTCTTAGCCATAACGACCTTCCTTCTCCGCCCGTTAGATTCAACTCCCATACTTTTGGTGACAGCCTAAACTAAAACCCGTCCGATCAGTCTATTGGAGCCGATCCTACTCGCTCGGTCGATGCTCCGAGCGACTTGGCTCAAGCTCTTGGACGGCTGCCAGCCATCGGCACGTTACATGAGCAATTGAGATGCCAAAGTGGCGGCGGTATGTCAACTCACCAAAAACTGCGCCAACCCGGCCTAACCTGTTGACTCACTAGCTACTTAGCGGACCATCCGCAGGTAGGCGGCTAGTGACCCGCGATAGTAGCACAACTTCTAACCTCAGTCAAATGCGCCAAATCGCATGTCAACCTGAGACTCCACCGAGTCTTACCGCAGCATAACGCTTGCTCCAATCAGGCAAACGGGCGAGAATACCCCTTCCATGTCGACTTGGGCTTCATTGTATGTTCGCGTCAAGGAAAGCGGATCAGCGATCGTGCTTCTGCCTTCCGGTCTCCTGGCGATGGGACCAGGATTGAACGAGTTGCGCATCAACATCCGGCGCTTGATGGACGAGAAGCGCCATGTGCTGGTGGACCTGAGCGAGGTCACCAACATTGACTCCACCGGAATCGGGATCCTCGTCGAGGCGCAGGCCCACGCCATCTCCTCGGGCGGACTCTTGCGGATTTGCAGCCTCTCGCCGATGATGGCCCTTCAGATCAACCGGCTCTGTCTGAACAAGATTCTGCCCATCTTTGAGAACGAGGCGGCTGCCCTCGCTGACTGGGCGTAGGGATGCTGTTTCGCATCACCCTGATTCTGTGCCTGTCCCTGCCATTGACCGCCGCTGACCTGCGCGCGGCCGCCGAGATCGTTGACATTACGCCGCCAGCGGGAACGCGCATGTGGGGTTATGCAGGGCGGGATCAGGGCGGTACGGAAGCCGCGGACAAGCTAGGCGCACGCGTTCTGTATCTCGAAGGCGAGAACAACGGGGTGGCCTGGGTGGACCTGGACCTGGGCCGGACCTTCAGTCGCGACGCCCTGGACTGGATCCGGGAACAGGTCCAAGTTTCGGTCCCGCACGTTGTCTTTTCGGCCTCGCATACCCATTCTGGTCCGGAAGTCCTGGAGGCCTATGGAGATGCGCGTCCGGAATGGGAGCAACGCGCGCTGCAGGCGATTGTCGCGGCCCTGCTGAAGGCTCGCAACAATGCCCAGCCGGTACGTCTTGGGTTCGGCTACGGACGCACGGACATCGGATACAACCGCCGTCTGACGGAGGGCGGACGGGTGACCATGCTGTTCGATTCCCGGCGCGAGGGCGGCCGCGCCACTGGACCCACCGATCCAACGGTCGCAGTCCTCCGGCTCGATCGCCGGGACGGTACCCCGCTGGCCGTGATCGTGAATGCCACGGCCCACCCGGTCTTGCGCAGCCGGAGCAACCTGCGTTTTTCCGCCGACTATCCTGGCGCGCTGCGTCGCGCGGTGGAGCGGGCCTGGAATCCAGGACCGGTTTGCCTCTTCCTGCAAGGGGCGGCAGGGGACATCAATCCGATCTGGCCTGCCGACGCTGCCTCCGAAGACGATGCGGTCAGCCAGCTCGGCGAGCGTTTGGCCTCCGAGGTCCTGCGCGTCGCCAACGGCTTGCAGACTCGACCGGCCACGTCCGGCCGCCTGGAAGTGCGCCAGGAGCAGGTGCTTCTGCGCAGCCGGTGGGGTCCGCTGGACTTCTCCGGCGAGTACCGGCTGCTCGCACCCTACGTCGGTCACGTGACCTCGCTGCTGCAAGCGCCGATCACCACGGTTTTGTTGGATCACGCGGTGGCCCTGGTGACCTTTCCCGGCGAGATGTTCGTCGAGCATCAGTTGGACCTTCGCAAGCGTTCTCCGGTGCGCGACCTGCTCATCGCCGGCTACGCCGACGGCTACTACGGATACTTCCCCACGATTGAAGCCGCCGCCGCGGGCGGTTACGGCGCTAACGACGTGATGGCGGCGACTGAACTTGGCGCCGGAGAGTCCTTGGTCAACCGGGCCCTGATCCTACTCCACAGCGCGCTCGGCCGGTTCCGTCGCGAACCGCCTCCCGTTCGGTGACGGCTGGAAGCGCCCGCTACTTCGCCCCCACAAAGAGACCAGCAGTAAGCAGCAGCAGCAGGACAAAGCAGATCGCCGAGTAGATCCGGTCGCGCAGTTGCAGGAAGAGAACGAAGGAAATGGCCACGCGGATCCAGGGCGTGGCCAGCAGCACCAGCACCCCAGCGGCGATCACCGACAGCGGGTTGCCCGCCAGCAATCCGCTCCAGACAGCACCGATGGTGCGCGGGGCTTCGCTTTCCAATCCCACGCCGGTCCCGCGGATCGCCGCCAGAATCACGCCTACCATGATCAACAAGGCGCTGGTGTACACGCCTCCGCGCAGCACGTAACCCACGGACGTGGCCACCGATTGCTCGTCGAGATTCCAGCGAGTCATCAGAAGCGGCCCCCGATTCCCTTCCAGATCATCTGCACTCCGGTGATCAGCAGGATGACCACGAAGATCTTGCGCAGCAGCGTGCCGGAGAGAACCTGAAGCAGGCGCGCGCCCAGGGTGGCTCCGCCGAGAATCCCCAGGGCCACTGGCGCGGC
>CAYPHP010000731.1:0-2782 GCA_964410045.1 uncultured Acidobacteriota bacterium
GTTCGAGCCTCGCGGCTACCAGATCGTGCTCTCCAATTCCGAAGAAAACCCGGAGACCGAGAAGCGCGAGATCGAACTGCTGCTGGCGCGGAATGTCGACGGCCTGATCATTGCTTCCACCCAGACCAACGGGCGCTGGCTGGCGCAAAACCTACGTGCACGCAAGGCGCCCTATGTGCTGATTGATCGCATGCCGGTAAGCCTGGAAGCCCATTATGTGGGAGTCCGCGACGAAGAAGTGGGCGCATTAGCCACGGCGCACTTGATCGAGCAGGGCTGCCGGCGCATCGCCCACATTCGCGGTCCCGCCGTCTCCACCGGCACTGGACGGTTAGCTGGTTACCGGCGCGCTCTTGCCGAGCACGGCCTGAGGGCGCCCTCGGAATATATCGTGGCCGGACAGTTCGAGGACGATACCGGCTATGAGGCGATGCAAAAGCTGCTGAAGTTGAACCCGCGTCCCGATGGCGTGTTCTGCTTCAATGATCCGGTGGCGGCCGGAGCGATCCGGGCCATCCTCGAAGCCGGATTAGAAGTGCCTCGGGACATCGCCATTGTCGGAGCCGGCAACGTGCACTATTCCGACTTGCTGCGGGTTCCCCTGACCACCGTGGATCAGGGCAGCCTGGCGATCGGCGAGACGGCGGCAGAGTTACTCACTCTGTGCATGGAATCCAAGAAACCCCTGGTTCCCAAACGCATCCTGTTGCCCGCACGATTGGTGGTCCGCGAGTCGAGCGTGAGAAACCATCGCGAAGGCGTCAGGGTGATGGCCTAGTAATTCCAGCGCCTCATCAGACGGTTTCGATTGTCCCGCCGCCATTCCAGGCGATCCAAGTAGCGGTCGCGATTCCACTTCTTGAAGTGTTTCGGGTGGCTGGAATACCCCCATGTCCGCTTTTCCAGACCCGGCGGCAAATGGCCGTTGCGGTACAGGTGCTTCTGTAATCCGGGCGGCAAGTTGCCGTTTCGCTTGGCCAACCCTGGAGGCAGATTGTTGTCGTAGCTGTATCGCCAGTGGGGCTGAGCAACGGCTGAAGCGCTCAAAAAGCTGGCCAGGAACAGGAGTCCGAAGGTCCTGATCGGAGTCAAAAGACACCTCCTCCCCCCTCGTTTCAGTAGACGGCCCCGTTGTGGCTCGGGTTTCCCTAGCGCGCCGAACCGTAGTAGATCGCGTTGAACAGGAACTTGAAGGTTCCGTGGGGTTGGGCGCGGAAGGCTATCTCCGAGCCGAACAGGAACAGCTTGCCTTTACCCACCGGAGCCTCGGCGACGGTGACGCCGTCTTCAAGATACTGCTGGCCCCAGGCCCAGCCACTGCGCAGCGGCGCCGGATTGTTGAACCAAGCCACCGGCTTGATCCCCATGCGGACCGCGCCCGGCTCCAGACGGAAGACGGGACTGCTGTTGAAGAACACGTCCACTTCCGACGGCAGACCGTGCGCCAACGGTTGCGTGTTGTCCACATGCACACGCAGCACCGACCCTGGGATGTAGAACTTCTCGCGCGGCAAGGGCCGGACTTGGCCTTCCGGGGTGCGCTCTACCAAGTGGTTGCTCACCGGCAATCCGAGCATCTCGCCGAGCGCAGTCGACCCGCCGATGGTGATGATCGATCCGCCTTCCTCGAGGAATTTCTTGAGTTGGGGGATGGTCCGCTCGGGAGTCACGCGGCCCAGCCAACCCTGGAATTCCGCAGGAATGCGGCTGGCGTCTGGTTCCTGCCCAAACGCCGGGCGATCCGGCTCATCGGAGCCTCCTCCTCCCGCCCCGCCGCGTCCGCGCGAGATTCCTCCGTCGGGGAAGATCAGCACGTCGAACTTGGCGGACAGATTGCCGGCATCGAGTTCCTTGACGAACACCACCTGATAGGGCAGCTCGAAGCGCTCGAAAAGCCACTTGGTCCAACCGGAGGGCATGTTGCCGCCGTAGCGGTCCCACACGCCGACGCGGGGCGCCCGCAGTTTCACGGCCTCGCCCGCCGGCCGGGTGGCCACGCCGCGAATCTTCAGCCCCAGGTCCGCGGCGGCCTTCTCCAGCAGCGCCCCGGTTCCTGTCTTGGCGGCAGCGTAAAGCGATCCGTCCTTCTGCCAATACACGTCGTCGCCATTCTTGAGCAGGCGGTTGACGGCGATGAACGAGTCGTTCTGTTGATGGTCGAGCAGATAGCCCGCTGTGCTTGCGCCGGCCACCTGAGCCGCGGGAGCCTTCTGCAGGCCGCTGACCTTTTCAAACGGCCCGTCGAAGCCGTCCAGGATGCGATCAAACTGCACGCCCATCTGATAGGCCAGTGTGTATCCGGCCGAGTCGTAGGGCGGGATCGGCGGACCGCCCGGGTACAGGAAATCGTTGGGATGGTCCTGCGGCTCGAACATGTCCAGCACGTGCGGACGGAACGCCTGGGCGGACTTCACCACGTATGACCCGGCCGGGTACTTCTTTCCAGCGACAGTGAACTCCGATGTCGCCCGATGCACAATTATGCCGGTCTTGATGAGCGAGTTGATGAACTTGACCGCGGTGGGGAAGTCGGGCTGGTCCGAGGGCAAAACGTAGCCGCGCGGATCGCGATTGGCGGGATCGCGCATCAGGTCGAAGTACTTGGCCGGCAAGCCGGCCGCGAGCCCGCCACCCACGCGGATGAAAGTGGGTCCACGATCGGCCTGCGCTGCCCGCGGATTGTCCTTAGCCACCGCCGCGCGGACCGCCTCGCTGCGCTTCGGCGTGGTGGTCCAGTGATCGCGGTTGCCCTTCTCGATGGAGTTACGCCCCATCTGATAGA
>CAYPHP010000732.1:0-2771 GCA_964410045.1 uncultured Acidobacteriota bacterium
GCACGCCGTCGCCCTCCGCATTTTTTTCAATGGCTGCTGAGCAGCCGTGCTTTTTCACGAAGACGCGGTTGGCGGTGGCGGGAGCTTCGAGGATGTCGAATCCGCTCGCGCGCAACTGGCTGAGTGCTTCTTCGTAGGTACGTTCTTTGGTCTTGGCCATAGGTCTCGCGTTCTTATAGAACCCTGCACGGGGCGGGATGTTGCACAGCCCAGAAGCTAACTACTCTCGCATAATGGGACGCGCTCCGCAACCAAAGGTTGCAATCCCGGCGGTACAATCCCTGAGTCCTCACTATGTTACGGATACCCCAGCCGCTGGTGGAACAGATGGTTCGCCACGCCGAAGGCGCCTATCCCCACGAGGCGTGCGGCGTGCTGGTGGGGCAAGCTTTGGGCGCTGAACGCACGGTGAGCCGGGTCATCGCCTGCGGCAACGCGCGGCAGGACTCGCCGCAGGACCGCTATCAGATATCGCCGCAGGAGCTGATCGCGGCGCAGAAGCAGGCGCGCGCGGGCGGCGGGGAAATCGTTGGGTTCTATCACTCGCATCCGAATGCCGCGCCGCAGTGGTCAGCCACGGACCTGGCGGAGGCGCACTGGCTGCATTGCTCGTATGTGATCGTGAGCGTGGAAAAAGGGCACGCGGGACGGATCCTCTCATTCGTGCTGGAAGGGACAAGTGAAGAGGACAAGCGTTTCGTGGGGGAAAGTTTGCAGCACTGAGGACGCCCGGAGGCGCGGTCGCTGAAATTGAATTGGGTGGAAGCACCCCGCTTCAGCGGGGTGGATGGTGCGGCTGCAAGATAACAAAGGACGCGAAGGTAGAATCAAGTCACGATGAAAGTCATTCTTCCCAGCGCACTCAAGATGTATGCGGCGAACCAGTCGGAGGTCGAGCTGCCGGGCGCGAGCGTCGGGGAAGTCCTGGACGCGCTCATCGCGCAGTATCCCGAACTGCGGCGGCACATTTTTTCTGACGACGGACGTGTGCGGAAGTTCGTGAACGTGTACGTCAACGAAGAAGACATCCGCCACCTGCCGCGGCGGGAGAGCACTGCCCTGACCAGCGCGGACGTGATCACCATCTTGCCTTCGATCGCGGGCGGCACAGGATCGGCGGGCGCATGAAACAGTGGCCCGACCTGAGCACCGAAGAGCTGCAACGCTATGCGCGGCACATCATCCTGCCGGAGGTGGGGCTCGAAGGCCAACAGCGGCTGAAGGCGGCGAAGATATTGTGCGTAGGCGCAGGCGGGCTGGGCTCACCGCTGGCGATGTACCTGGCCGCAGCGGGTGTGGGTACGCTGGGCATCGTAGATTTCGATCTGGTGGATGCCAGCAACCTGCAGCGGCAGATCATCCATTTCACCCCCGATGTTGGGCGACCGAAGCTGGATTCGGCGGAGCAAAAGCTGAAGGCGCTGAATCCGCACCTCACCGTGCGCAAGTTCGAGACGAAGCTCACGAGCGCCAACGCTTTCGCCATCCTGCGCGAGTTCGACGTGGTCGCCGACGGCACCGACAACTTCCCTACGCGCTATCTGGTCAACGATGCCTGCGTGCTCAGCGGCAAGCCGAACGTCTATGGCTCCATCTTCCGCTTCGAAGGGCAGGCGAGCGTCTTCGCCACGAAGGATGGGCCGTGTTATCGGTGCCTGTATCCGGAGCCGCCGCCGCCGGGGCTGGTGCCATCGTGCGCGGAGGGCGGCGTGCTGGGCGTGCTCCCGGGACTGGTGGGCGTGATCCAGGCGACGGATGTCATCAAGCTCGTCTCCGGCGTGGGCCAGCCGCTCGTGGGCCGCTTGCTGCTGGTGGACGCACTCACAATGCGCTTCCGCGAGATGCGCCTGCGCAAGGACCCGGAGTGTCCGGCGTGCGGGCCGAAGGCGACCATCAAGACGCTGATTGATTACAATGCCTTCTGCGGAGTCGCCGCCGAGAACGAGGAGTCACCAACGATGTCAGCCATGCCGGAGATGACGGTCGAGGAACTGAAGCAGAAGCTGGATGCGAAGGAGGACATCTTCGTCCTCGACGTGCGCGAGCCGCACGAATACCAGATCTGCAATCTGGGCGCGCCGCTCATCCCGCTGGGGCAGTTGCCGGCGCGCCTCAGCGAACTCGATCCGGACAAGCACATCGTGGTGCACTGCCGCTCGGGCAAGCGAAGCGCGGACGCCGTGGAGTTCCTGCGCCGTGCCGGTTTCGAGCGCGTGCAGAACCTGCGCGGCGGTATCCTGGCGTGGGCCGACAAGATCGACCCGAAGATGCCGAAATACTAGTTCCTCGTTTCTGGTTTCTCGTTTCTCGAATCGCTGATTCTGGCGGCGCCTTCGACCCGGCGCAGGATCGACACCACCTCGTGGCCGCCCGCAGCGGTCTCGGCCACGGTGACGCCCACGAATTCAAAGCCTTCCCTGGCTGACTGCTGCAGCTCCTTCTGCATGGTGGACGTCTTGTTGGTCGCCAGCAGCTTGTACTCATAGCGCGGCGGTTGTTTGGCGTCGCGGTCACGCTCCAGGATGACGACGACTTCGCGGCCGCCGAAAGCGGTCTCAAAGACGGTCTGGCCTTTGTACTCGTAGCCGTCGTCGCCCGCCTCCTGCAACTCCCGCTGCATGGTGGAGGTCCGGTTCGTGGCCAGCAGCTTGTACTTGAAGCGGCCGCGGGGCGAATCGGCGGTACGCTGCATGATGGTGACGACTTCCTTGCCGCCGAAGGCGGTCTCGCCCCCCATCACGCCGGCAAAGCGGAAGCCTTCCTCGCTGGCC
>CAYPHP010000733.1:0-499 GCA_964410045.1 uncultured Acidobacteriota bacterium
CCGGCGCGCCGCTGGTAAACACGCAGGAGGCCGCCGTTGGCACGGTCGTGGACCGTCGCTTCGTTGAGAACCTACCGTTGAACGGCAGAAGCTTTCAGTCGCTCATTCAACTCACGCCGGGCGTGGTCGCAACCACTAATACGCCTTACGGTGGATCGTTCAGCGTGAATGGGCAACGGCCCGACGCTAACTACTACATGGTGGACGGCGTCAGCGCCAATATTGGCGGGTCCATCAATCCCGGTTCAGGCATTAACCCCGCCGGTTCGGCGATGAGCGGAAATCTTGCCGGCGTGTCGGCAATGGGGACTACGCAGACTCTAGCATCGGTGGACGCGATGCAAGAGTTTCGGGTTCAGACCTCAACCTATTCAGCGGAGTACGGCCGCCAGCCGGGGGGGCAGATCTCCATTGTCACGCGGTCTGGCACCAATCAGTGGCATGGTTCGGCCTTCGATTACCTCCGCAATACCGTGCTCGATGCCAACAACTGGTTCGC
>CAYPHP010000733.1:509-2768 GCA_964410045.1 uncultured Acidobacteriota bacterium
GGCGGTTCGCAAACGCAGCCAGACAACCGCGCCCGGCGGAACGGCAGAACAACTTCGGAGGAACGCTCGGAGGGCCGTTGGTCATCCCGAAGCTCTACAACGGAACCAATCGCACGTTTTTCTTCTTCTCCTACGAGGGATTGCGGTTGACAAGCCCGCAGTTCCAGCAAACATACGTTCCGTCACTGTCCTTGCGGCAATCAGTCCCGTCGGCTCTTCAGCCCCTCCTGAACGCATTTCCAGTGCCAAACGGCACCGACATCGGGAATGGCTTGGCGTTTTTTAATGGGTCATTTGCTAACACCAGCAGCTTAGATGCGGCCAGCATCCGTCTAGACCAAGTCATCGGGAACCGCTGGACCCTGTTCGGCAGATATAACTGGGCGCCCTCCAGCACCTTTGCCAGGTCGGCCACCACGTCCAGCACCAGCTTTGATTTGGCCGCCCCTGTCACAATCACCCAGCCTCTCCAGACTGTAACCGTCGGCTTGACGGGCATCTTGTCGGCGCACCTCACAAACGAGCTGCGGGTTAACTACGGGACCAGCGATGCTATTGGCGCACGAACCAGCGATAACTACGGCGGCGCACAGCCAATTGACATAGGCGCCATGTTGCCAAGCCAGTACAACTCCGGTGTCAGGGCGGCCACCCTGTCTCTTAGCCTCACTGGTTATCCCGTGGCCTACCTCTTCCTGCAACAAGGGGGAACCCATGGTCAGCAGCTGCAGAGCAACATTACCGATACACTCTCCTATGCTGTCGGTTCCAACCAGTTCAGGTTCGGCGTAGACTGGAGGCGGTTGGCGCCTGTCTATCGGTTCTACGACTACGCTCTACAGACAACCTTTTCCAGCCTTTCGCAGATCACAAGTGGGACCGTTGCGAGTGGCAACGCTAGCGTTATCGCCGCCGCCGCGCCAATCGAGCCGATCATTACCGAGTTTTCTGTATTTGCCCAGGATACCTGGAAAGTCTTGCCCCGCCTGACGCTGAATCTAGGCCTGCGCTGGGACCTCAACCCGGCGCCCGGTTCGGGGAACGGTCATCTGCCGCCGGCCGTTGACCAGGTCTCGAATTTCGCGACTATGGGTCTGCGGCCTCAGGGTACGCCCCTATACAACACAACGTACAAGAACTTTGCCCCGCGCCTCGGCGTCGCTTACCAACTCAGACAGAAACCCGGTCGGGAGACGGTTATACAGAGCGGGTTCGGCGTTTTCTACGATACCGGAAACAATTGGGGTACGTATGGTCTCGTCGGATTCCCCAATGTTGCGACCAGAAGCTTTGGAGGAAGCTACCCCTTCCCACCGGCGCAGGCCGCCCCACCTGCTCTCAGTTTCACGAACCTAACCCCGCCCTACCCCACCATGTATCTGAGCGACCCGAAGCTCCGGCTGCCCTACACATTGCAATGGAGCGTTGTCATCCAGCAAGCGCTGGGCACGAAACAGTCGGTAAGGATCTCCTACATCGGCAACGGCGGCAGAAGGCTAATTATCGAGCAACAGTACAGCCTAGCCAGGGTCAACCCCCTGTTTACGACCGTTGCTCTGACTGCCGGATCTGGCACTTCCAGCTACAATGCGTTGCAGGCGCAGTACCAACGCCAGCTTTCGCATGGGCTGCAGGCGCTGTTGTCCTATGCCTGGGCTCACGCCATTGATTACGGCTCCACCGACATCATCAGCGTCTTCCCGCCCATACGAGGAAACGCGGACTTCGATTTGCGACAAACGTTCGCTGGATCGGTTCTTTACAACATTCCTGCGCCGGGGAGCCATCCCGTCGCCAAAGCGCTTCTTGGCAATTGGGCCATCCACGCGACAGTCCATGCGCAATCCGGGTTCCCGGTCAACGTCATTGCGAGCCAGGTACTGAACTCCGCCACCGGGAGCTACAACATCTTCTACCCAAACGTGGTTCCCGGGCAGCCGCTCTACCTTGATGGGGCAGCGTGCACCGCGAGCAACAAAGGTGTTCCCTGTCCGGGAGGCGTTCGCATCAACCCGGCCGCGTTGCAGGCGCCGCCAGCCGGTGTCAACGGCAATCTGGGACGCAACGTGCTCCGTGGCTTAGGGTCGTGGCAAGCGGACGTGGCGCTGCATCGCCAGTTCAAGCTGACCGAGAAGGTGAACCTGGTGTTTCGCGCGGAGTCCTTCAACCTGTTTAACCACCCAAACTTCGGACCGCCCGCGACGACCCTCGGCGCTGTCAATTTCGGCATGGCCACGAACACGCTCAACGGGGCACTGC
>CAYPHP010000734.1:0-2766 GCA_964410045.1 uncultured Acidobacteriota bacterium
GTTCTCGTCGCTGGCGCTGCTGCTGGCCGCCGTGGGGATCTACGGCGTGGTCAGCTATGCGGTTGCCGCGCGGACGCACGAGATCGGCATCCGCATGGCCCTCGGCGCGCGCGCCGAGGCGGTACGCGCGATGGTCTTGGGACAAGGTCTGCGGCTGGCCGCGGCCGGCCTGCTGGCCGGCCTGCCCGCCGCGTGGGCCGCCACACGTTTGCTGGCGGCGTTTCTGCACGGCGTCTCACCCGGCGATCCGGCGACCCTGGCCGCGGTCTCCGCGCTGTTGCTCTCGGTGGTCCTGGCGGCCTGTTATCTGCCCGCCCGTCGCGCGTCGCGAGTGGATCCGCTGGTGGCGCTGCGCTATGAGTAATTGCAGATTTCAGATTGCAGATTGCAGATTGAAAACCAGGTGTCCGGAAATCTGCAATCTGCAATCTGCAATTTGCAATCGAGGTTAACCATGATCCAAGACCTACGCTACGCCCTCCGCTCTCTTCTCCGCACTCCCGGCTTCACCGTAATCGCCGTTCTCACTCTGGCGTTGGGGATCGGCGCGACCACCGCTGTTTTCACGGTGATCAACACGTTCTGGTTCAAGCCGCTTCCGGTTCCGGAAGCCGGACGCCTGGTGATTCCTTACCTGACCACCGCCATGACCCAGTTCCCCGACTTCTTCTCCGTGGCCGAGTATCGCGACCTGCAGAGCCAGAAGGAAGTCTTCGCGGCGGTGATGGGGCATACCGGCGTGCCGCTGAGTTGGACCGCGACCGGCAAGCCGCAGTTGATCTGGCGCGAGATGGTCAGCGACAACTACTTCTCGGGCCTGGGCCTGAAGCCGCACCTCGGGCGGACTTTCTTGCCCGAGGAGAACCGTGGCTCGGGCTCGCACCCGGTGGCCGTGCTCTCCTATCACTTCTGGCAAAGCCGGCTCGGCGGCGATCCCAACGTGGTCGGCACGGCGCTGAAGCTGAACGGACGCGTGTTGACCGTGATCGGCGTCGGCCCGAAGGGCTTTGTCGGCACTCGCCTGCTGGGATACCTCCCGGACCTCTGGATGCCGTTCATGATGTATGCCGAGCTTTTCCCGGGCGAGACCAACCGCACCCAGGTGGACCGTCGCGACTACCGCTGGATGCGGGTGATCGCGCGTTTGCAGCCCGGCGTGACCCGGACCCAGGCGCAGACCCGCATGTCCGCCCTCGCCGCTCAGTTCGAGCACGATTATCCGGAAGCGAATAAGGGCACGCGGATGGGAGTGGTCTCCGGGTCAACCCGCACCGAAGCCTTCCTGGAAGTGATGGGACTGAAGTGGACCGGATCCGGGCTGCTGTTCGGCACCGGCCTGCTGGTGTTGCTGGTGGCCTGCTCCAACGTGGCCAACCTGCTGCTGGCGCGCGCCTCCACGCGGACCAAGGAGATGGCCATGCGCCAGGCGTTGGGCGCAGGCAAGACTCGCTTGATCCGCTTGCTGCTGGCCGAGAGCCTGACGCTCTCGCTGCTCGGCGCGGGCGTGGAAATCCTGCTGGCAGCTTTCATGGCCGACGCCCTCAACGCCACCAAGCCGGTGTTGGACTTCAACTTCGGATTCGATGTGGGCGTCGACTGGCGGGTGCTGGCGTTTGCGGTTGGCGCGGCAGTCACCACTGGTTTGCTCTTCGGCCTGGCTCCCGCGTTACGAGCCTCGCGGCCGGAATTGATCGAGTCGCTCAAAACCGGCGAGACCGTGGGCCTGCGCGGGTCGGGGCAATGGTCGCTGCGCCAGGCCCTGATCGTCTCCCAGGTGGCGCTTTCTCTCGTCGCTCTGATCGTGGCCGGGCTGTTCATCCGCAGCGCGATCAAGGCTCAACAGATGGATCTGGGATTCGACAAGCGCAACGTCCTGGTGGCCACCGTCGATCTGGGATTGCAGGGCTACAGCGAAGCCCAGGGCCGCCAGTTCTATCGCCAACTCCTCGATCGTCTGGACACGGTGGCCGGAAGCCAGGCCGCGACTGTCGGTTATCCATTGCCCTTGGATGACGAGACGCAGGGAGCGCGGATCTTCGTGGAAGGTTACGAGAAGCGCCAGCCCACCGACCGGCTCACGGTGCAGCGCGGCATCGTCGGCCGAAACTACTTCTCCACGATGAAGACGCCGCTGGTTGCCGGACGTGATTTCACGGAGCAGGACGACGAGACGCGGCCTCGCGTGGCGGTGATCAACGAGAGCTTTGCCCGGCGCTTCTGGCCCGGCCGTGACGCCGTAGGCCAGCGTTTCCGCATCGGCGGCGACGACGGTCCGTGGGTTCAGGTGATTGGCGTGGCCAAAGACGGCAAGTACCTGACTGTGGGCGAGCGCGCGCAGCCCTACCTGTTCCTGCCACTGGCCCAGAACTACACCCGCAAGATCCGCTTGGTGTTGCGAGCCGCGGGCGATCCGCGCAATCTGGCGGAGAGCGTCCGCCAGACCGTGGGACAGCTCGACGGCGACCTGCCCGTGTTCGGCGTGAAAACGATGGACGAGTTCCTGGACCGCTTGCTTTCGGTGCCCAAAGGAGCCGCCGCCATCGTCGGGCTATTCGGATTTCTGGCGCTGCTGATGGCCTCCGTGGGCCTCTACGGCCTGCTGAGCTTTGCGGTCCTCCGCCGCACACGTGAGATTGGGATTCGAATGGCGCTTGGCGCCCAGCGCCGCGACGTGCTGACCCTGGTGGTCCGGCAGGGCCTGGTGCTGGCGTCCATCGGCGTCGTCGCCGGTGTTGGACTGGCGCTGGCGGCCACCCGCCTGGTGGC
>CAYPHP010000735.1:0-2759 GCA_964410045.1 uncultured Acidobacteriota bacterium
ACCTGGCCTTCACGCTTCTGGTGCTCGGCGCGTTCGAGCTTTACATCTCCGGCCGCGACGTCTGGGCGGCGGCACTGTTCCTGCCGGCCTTGCTGACCAAGGAAACCTCCGTGATGCTCCTGCCGCTGATGGCGGTCCATCAGTGGCGGCGGTCACTATGGTATTTCTCAGTGCCTTTCGGAATCTACCTAGCGCTGCGGGTGCGCGCTCTCGGCGGCCTCACCATGGTCCAGAACGAGTACGTGCTCCCTCTTGCCCAGCAGGTGATGTCGACGATCTACCTGACGGGGAACTACGTCTATCGGCTGATCTGGCCGCCTCCGTTCAGTGTGTACCACGTGTTCCATCCGGTGACGACGCTCGCTGATCCGCGCCTTTGGGGCGGTCTGGGGATGCTTGCGGTTGCCGCCGGGACCATCGTTTGGCTTTGGCGAAATGGCAATCCACTGTGGCGGACGGGCGCTTGGATGGCGCTGCCGCTGGTTCCGGTCCTGTGGATCTCGCGAGTGGGTGAGAATGTCTTCGCGGAACGCTATCTGTATCTGCCCTCGGTGGGTTTCTGCTGGTTGGTGGCTGCGGCCTTGGAAAAGTTGGGCAGGCTGGAAATCCTGCCCTACCGTGGCGCAGGCATTCTTGCCTGCGCAGTCCTGGTCGGCTACAGCGCACTGACCTTCACCCGCAATCGCGACTGGCACGATGACCTGACTCTCTACACCCAGACGCTCCGCGTCTCGCCGGAAGCTCACATCATTCGCGGAAACCTCGCCGGGGCCTACCTCGCAAGAGGAATGCCGGAAAAAGCTCTGCCGCTGCTTGAGGAGTTGGTTCGTCAGCGTCCAAAGGACGCCGGACCACGCCTGAGCCTGGGGACGACACTGGCCCAATTGCGCCGGTATCCGGAAGCGCGGGACCAGTTCCATCTAGCCGCCGGACTCAATCCCAAGTGGGCCGCGCCGTGGTACAACCTGGGCATCGTTTATGAGGACCTGGGCGATCGCCCCCGGGCCGAGCGTTCTTATCGCCGCTGCCTGACTCTCGGCGGGGAACCCGGCGCGCGCGAAAACCTGGGCGCGTTGCTGGCCGAGCAGGGCCGCCTCCAGGAAGCTGAGATCGAGTTTCGGGCCGCCAATTCACTGGTCGGCATGGGCAAGCTGAGCCTGCTGCGCAGCGATCCCGCGGTGGCGGAGACCTACTTCCGGCAAGCGATTCAGGCCGATCCCAACGCCGCAGAGGCCTGGTACCTGCTCGGCCGCATCCAGAAAGACTCTGGACGCGCCGGCGAAGCCGAGCAGAGCTTCCGGGAGATGCGCCGTGTGCTGCCATCGTCAAAATGGAAAGGACCGCCGCAAAAGGATGGGCTATAATTTCTTTTTAGACCTGCGTCTGGGACACGTCATCACATGTTGAATGTGGAGCAAGCCGCGCCGCAGGAGCGCCATGCGGGTCTCGACCGAGACGCGCTCATCCGCATTTACCGGACGATGTTCCTGTCGCGGCGGTTGGACGACCGCGAGGTCGCGCTCAAGCGGCAGAATCGCATCTATTTCCAAGCCAGCGCTGCGGGCCATGAAGCGCTGTTGTGCGGCGTGGCGCTGAACCTGCGTCCCGGCGAGGATTGGATCTATCCCTACTACCGCGATCGCACGCTGATGCTGATGCTCGGCGTAAGCCCGCTGGAAATGCTGCTGCAAGCAGTGGGCGCGGCTGACGATCCGGCGTCCGGCGGGCGCCAGATGGCTTCCCACTGGGGCCATCCGATGCTCAACATCGTTTCCGCCTCCAGCCCTACTGGCACGCAGTTTCTGCAAGCCGTGGGCTGCGCCGAGGCCGGCGGCTACATACGTCCAGGCAAGGATGAAGTGGTCTGCGTCTCCGGCGGCGAGGGATCCACGAGTGAGGGCGAGTTTTTCGAAGCCTTGAACCTGGCCTGCCTGCTGCGCCTGCCGGTGCTCTTTCTGGTCGAAGACAATGGCTACGCCATCTCCGTGCCGGTGGAAGTGCAGACGGCCGGCGGCTCCATCTCCCGCCTGGTGCGCAACTATCCGAACCTGCACCTTTCCGAGGTGGACGGCACCGATCCTTTGGCCAGCTATCGCGCGGTCCGGGAAGCGGTGAAGCATTGCCGGACCGGACAAGGTCCGGCGCTGGTGCATGGCCACGTGATCCGCCCGTATTCACACTCACTGTCCGACGATGAGCGGCTCTACAAGCCCGACGAAGAGCGCCAGGAAGAAGCGGCCCGCGATCCCATTCCGCGCTTCGGCAACTTCCTGACCAGCGAAGGCATCGTCGATGCCAAGGCGCTGGCCATGATCGAGCGGGACGTCGACCGCGAGGTCCAGGAAGCCACCGATCGCGCGCTGGCTGCCCCGTTGCCGGCGTCCGGCTCAGCGACGCTCTACGTCTATTCCCCGGACGTGGATCCGGCGGGTCCGGCGTTCCAAAGCACGCCTCGCTTCAAGGGCGCGCCGCAGACCATGGTCGAGCTGATCAACTCGACGCTGCATGACGAAATGGAGCGCGACTCTCGCGTCCTGGTCTTTGGCGAAGACGTGGCCGATTGCAGCCGCGAGCAATACCTGGCCAAAGTGAAGGGGAAGGGCGGCGTCTTCAAGGCGACGGCAGGTTTGCAGCGGCGCTTCGGCGGCCGGCGCGTGTTCAACTCGCCGCTGGCGGAAGCCGCCATCGTGGGGCGGGGGATCGGCTTGGCTACTCGCGGTCTGAAGCCGGTGGTCGAGATCCAGTTTTTCGACTACATC
>CAYPHP010000736.1:0-1318 GCA_964410045.1 uncultured Acidobacteriota bacterium
GTCGGAGAAGTCTTCTTTCTTGAATCGGAGCAATCCCGGCTTCTTGATCACCGGATTCTCCTTCAGCAGCATGGCCCATTCCTTTTTGTAGATGCGCAACGCTTCGTCGGCTTCAGCGTCGTCTTTGACCGCGATCACGACGCCTTTTTCGAGCAGCGCGGAGAGCGCCAGGGCCTCGCGCAGACGCTCGCCGCCGACCGCCGGAAAGGTCTCCGTGATCCGCCAGACGCCACCGGCGACCGGACCGCGGTAGCGGTGCAATCCGATCGGCCGCGGACCTTCTTGCTCGTCGGTCGCGGTGACCAACTCCACGACGGAGCCGTCCGGCAACCCGCCGAGTTGAGCGCCGGCTTGGGCGACGCAACGCAGAGTCTCCCACTTCGCTCCGGTCTCGACGAAACTGATGCGCAGAGAGTTCTCCCCTGGCTCCGCGGCCACTCCTTCGATCTCGTCCCCCTCCCAGGAAAACTCCGCTCCTGCCGGCAGGCTGATCCGGATCTCCGGTTGCGCGGAATCGGTGGCGAACCAGGCCAATCGATACACGCGGCCCAGCCTGGCGATCGGCACTTCTGCGGGGCCGCCATCCACTGCCGCCAGAGGAAACGCCTGGACCCGCGGCCAGACGTCGACGGTGATCACGGGCTGCGGCTCGGCGGGCGCTTCTTCCTCGTGCCGGATGAGATCGCGCGCCTCGACGCCCATCGGACACAGTTCCGGAAGGCGGGCTTCGAAGACCCCCCACTCGAAAAAGCCTTGATCGAGTTTCGGCATCTTTGCAGCGCCGGCGGCGGGCGGCGTCAAGTGCAGTAGGAAGTCGATCATCTCCACGCCCTCGATCTCTTTCACGCTCCTCCATTCCTTCTGGTGTCCGGGATCGACGTCGGGATCCATCGCGCAGTAGTTGTGCAGCCATGGCGGGAACTTCACGCCCGGACGCGTCCGCCGGAAGTAGTGGCCCAGCGGCTCGGGCTTCCGGCCGGCGGCGATGTGCATCAAGTGCTCGCCGTTCACGCTATGAGCGAAGACATAGACCGTGGCTTGATATTCGCCGGGCGGAATGTCGTGCACGTGGGTGAATTGCATGGTGTAGTCGTCGCTTTCATCCATGACGAAGATGGATCCGCCGCAGACCACCAGCCGGCCATCCGGGACCCCCAGCTTCCAGGTCAGTTTGCCCACCCACTCGCCGGCTTCGGCGGGGGTCAGGTCGCCGTTCACCACCACGCGGACGTTGAAGGAATCGTCCTGCACCAGCGAGACGGGGAGCCAGAGCCCGGCGCGGACGCCGTCGTCCCATTCGTCGCCGCCCTCCTCCGGC
>CAYPHP010000736.1:1328-2757 GCA_964410045.1 uncultured Acidobacteriota bacterium
GCTGGGCCTCGGAGGTGAACAGAAATCCGGTGGCCTCGTTGTAGATGGAGACGTCGAAGCGTGATTCGGGACCCGCGACAGCCGGTTGCGTCGGTGGCCCGTCATCCACGCTCTGGTAGCCCTTCTTCAGCTTCTCCGCCACCAGCTTGTCGTGTTCTAGTTGCGCCGCGGCCGGCGACGGGAACGGCTTGGCCGCCGACTGTCCGGCGGTTCCGATCCGGCCCCATCGCGTCGTGACGGTCCGGCCCTCGATCTCGATTTCCCAGAACTTGCTGGACTTCCCCTCGACAAACTCAAAGCGCGGCATGACCCCCTCCGTGCGCCGATGGTAGCACGTTGCTTTTCGTTCCGGCTAAGGGTGTAGGTTTTCGGCGGGTAGGGGCGGGCGCGGAGGCCCGCCCCTACGGCGTCGGCACGTGGTAAGCTTGGCCCACCTGCTGGGAGGCATGACCATATGTCCGATGGGGCCAAGAGGGATGGTCCTCGTTTCCCGGTCACCGTTCCGGTGATTCTCCACTACGACGGCAAGGTCGTGACCTCGGCGACGGCCAATATCTCGCGCGTCGGCCTGTTACTGGTGGGTCCGGAACTGCCGCCGGTCGGGTGCCGTCTCAGGATGCAAGTCAGCCTGACGAACAGCATTGACCTGGAGTGTTTGGTCTGTCACTTGGTTCACGGCTGCGGCGTTCGGGTGATCTCGATGCCGCCCCTGGACCTCGAAAAATGGAACGCCTATCTGGACCGGCTGGCCGCCTTGGTCGTCGAGAGCACGCCTCCAGCCGAGTAGATCCAAGAGCGAATCAACTCGTGTGATCCGTGGTACCTGGTCCTGTAGGTACCCGTACCACCTGTGGTAAGCTGGGCCCGTTGTAAAGGGCCCCCATGGATCAACGAGATAGTCCGCGTTTTCCGGTTTCGGTTCCGGTGGTATGCGAGTACGGCGACAAGGTCATCGAGTGCGAGACCATTAACATCTCCAGAGCCGGCATGATGCTGATGGGCCGCGACCTGCCCCCGGCGGGGACGACCATCAAGCTGCGGATCAACCTGACCTACGAACTGGAACTCGTGTGCGAAGTGCGGCACGCGGTCCACGGTTGCGGGGTGCGGGTGCTCTCCATGCAGCCGGAGTATGAGAGCAAGTGGAACGCCTACCTCGACCAGTTGGCCTCGGCCGTGGCCCAGAGCGCGTCCCAGATCGAATAGCAGGGCCGCGGCCCACCCATCCCGCCCGCGCATGTGCTACGATTTCCTTTTTCAATTCTTGCGAGGGAGTACGCCTTGGCACTCAAGCCTTACGACGGTAAAGAAATCCGTAATGTAGCCTTCGCCGGACACGGTGGGTCCGGCAAAACCAGCCTGGTCAGCGCCCTGCTGTACACCTCGGGCGCGGTGAAGCACTTCGGCCGCGTGGAGGATGGCTCCACGG
>CAYPHP010000737.1:0-2735 GCA_964410045.1 uncultured Acidobacteriota bacterium
CACGCTGGTGGACATCAAGATCAAGCAGCTTGAGCGCCAGAAGAAGAAACTGAGCGAGGAAGAGAAGCAGCAACTGCGCGAGTCGGTGCGGGCTTCTTATGCCCAGCAAACCGATCCGCGGTACGGAGCCGCGCGCCTATGGACCGACGCGATCATCGATCCGGCGCAGACCCGCGAGGCGCTGATCTGGGCGCTGGAAGCCGCGTCGCTCAACCCGGACGTTCCGGAGTTCAAGACAGGAGTCCTGCAAACGTAGCGGTTCTTCTTGGAGTGCGGCAGCTTGCTGCCGCATGCGGCGGCAAGCCGCCGCACTCCATATCGGAGACATTTTTTGGAACCCGTAAAGATCGTCGAGTGCCCTCGGGACGCCTGGCAGGACCGCGAGTTCATTCCCACTGAAGTGAAACTCGAGTACATCCGCCGGGTGCGTGCGGCGGGCATCCAGCACATTGACGCGGTCGGCTTCTATCAGAGCTTCGCCGACGCGGAAACTCTGGCCCAAGGCCTGCGGCAGAACGGTGCGGAGATTATCGCACTCGTTACCAACGACGCCGGACTCGAACGCGCGCTGGCCAACCCCGGCATTTCCACTGTCGCGTACCCTTACTCTATTTCCGCTCACTATCGCCGTGCCAACGCCAACGTCTCGCGAGCTGAGTCGCGTGAACTTGCCGGACGCATCAAGCAAGCCACGCGCGCCGCGAACCGCGGATTCGCCGTCTACTTGACGATGGCCTTCGGCAATCCCTGGAACGAGCCATGGGGGCCGGAGATCTTGG
This sequence comes from uncultured Acidobacteriota bacterium, assembly GCA_964410045.1. Taxonomy (GTDB): domain Bacteria; phylum Acidobacteriota; class Terriglobia; order JAJPHL01; family JAJPHL01; genus CAYPHP01. Next base: position 780 of record CAYPHP010000737.1, read on the forward strand.
TGGACGCGCTGGAGTGGCTGAAGGACATCGGCGTGAACACCGTGTCGCTCCACGATACGGCGGGCATCGCCGATGCGGAGATGGTCGCGCAGGTCTACATCGACGTGAAGGACGCCGTGGCCGGCGTCGAACTCGGCGTTCATCTCCACAGTCTTGCCGCGGACGCAAGCGACAAGGTCCTGGGCGCATATGCCGCCGGATGCCGTCGCTTCGATTGTGCGCTCACAGGTCTTGGAGAGTGTTATTTTGCTGGTGACGCCCGAATGGGGAACCTGCCCACCGAAGCCGTGGTGGCCACTCTCCAGGGGCAAGGCGTCACGTTGGACATTGATCCCGGCAGCTTTGCCGAGGCTTTGGCTTACGCCGAAGAGATACGGAGCAAATACCGTGAAAACCTTGCGCATGACCACTGAGGGCGACATTACCGTCCTGAGCCTGGCGCGCCCGGACAAACGCAACGCCATTTCATTGGAGATGATGGGCGAGCTGATGCTGGCCCTGCGGGAAGCAGGGGAGTCGTCGGCCAAGGCGCTGGTCCTGACCGGCGAAGGCCAAGCATTTTGTGCGGGCATGGATCTGGAAATGCTTCAGGCCTCCGCCAAGATGACTGCCGCGCAGCATCTGGAGGACTCGCGGCGGATGGCCCAGATGTTTCTGGCCGTCTACCGTTGCCCGAAGCCGATCGTGGCCGCGGTGAATGGACCGGCCATCGCCGGCGGCTGCGGATTGGCCACGCTCTGCGATATCACCGTGGCGGCGCAGGAAGCCAAGTTCGGCTACACCGAAGTGAAGATCGGATTCCTGCCGGCGCTGGTCTCGGTCTTTCTGGTCCGCCAAGTCGGGGAGAAGCGCGCGCGCGATCTGCTGCTGACCGGACGCATCTTCGACGCCGCCGAGGCGCGACGGCTGGGCCTGGTCAACGAGGTATTGCCAGCGGAGGCGTTGATGCCGCGCGCCCGCGCGCTGGCCGAATCCATGGCCGCCAACAGTCCCAACGGGATTCACCAGACCAAGAAGCTGCTGGAATCGTTCGGCGACCTGCAGAAGGATCTGGAAAAAGCCATCCAGGAAAACGCCGCCATCCGGTCGACGCCGGAGTTCCAGGAGGGCTTGAGCGCGTTTCTGGAGAAGCGCCCCCCGCAGTGGGGATAGGACGGAGGGCCAACGAGCCGCGCGCGTCAGCAAGCGGGTATTCCAGGGAAGCACCCGCGCCGTAACCGTCGCGGCTCGTCAAAACATTCATGGAGACCTACGAAGCGATCGTCGTCGGTGGAGGGCACAACGGCTTGGTGACCGCCGGATATCTGGCGCGCGCCGGATGGAAAGTGCTGGTCCTCGAGCGGCGCGAAGTGGTCGGGGGCGCATGCGTTACGGAAGAGCGCTATCCGGGATTCAAGTATTCCTCCACGTCCTACCTCTGCAGCCTGCTCCAGAAGAAAGTGATCGAGGATCTGGAACTGCCGAAGTTCGGCTACGCCGTCTATCCCAAGAGTCCGGCATATTTCCAACCCTTCCCCGACGGCCGCTACCTGATCTTCTGGTCGGAGATGAAGGAGACGTTGCGGGAGATCGCCAAGTTCTCGGCGAAAGACGCCGCAGCGTATCCGCGCTACGAGGAGCATCTCGACAAGCTGGCTCGCTTCATCGAGCCGCTGCTGCTGGCGACGCCGCCGAACGTTTTTCCGCCGCATTGGAAGGACCTGGGAACGGCGATCCGGATGGGTTACGACTTTCTGCAGTTGGGACGGCGGGAGATGGCCAGCCTGGTGCAGATCATGTCTCAGAGCGCGGCGCAGTTCCTGGACTCCTGGTTTGAATCCTCGCAGCTCAAAGTAGCGCTGGCTACAGATGGCGTGATCGGCGCCAACGCCGGCCCGATGACGCCGGGCACCGCCTACGTGGTGTTCCATCACATGATGGGCGGCGTCGGCGGCGTGCGCGGGCTGTGGGGATTTG
>CAYPHP010000738.1:0-2725 GCA_964410045.1 uncultured Acidobacteriota bacterium
AATCGAGAGCGGGGCGGACGCCGTGGTGTTGTTTGATACTTGGGCCGGACAACTCGGCCGCGACGACTATCTGCGCTTCGCCGAGCCGTGGAGCCGGAGAGTGCTGGAGTCGATCGCCGGTCTTGCGCCGCGCGTGGTCTTCGTCAAGGAAGGCGCGCATGTGCTCGACGATCTGCTGAGACTGCGGCCCGAGGGTGTAGCCATTGACTGGAAGACTCCGCTCGGATCGGCGCTCGATCGTTGCGGTGGTCTCGTAGCGGTGCAGGGAAACCTGGATCCAGCGGCACTGCTCGCGCCGCCTGCGGAAGTTTACCAACGGGCGCGCAAGCTGCTGGTGGAAGCCGCGGGACGGCCGGGCTACATCCTCAGCCTGGGTCACGGCGTGCTGAAGGAAACCGATCCGGAGTCGGTTGCGGCGTTCGTCGCCGCGGCGCGGGAGTCTGAAGGGAAGCCATGAGCCAATCGGAACTGTTGAACGTATCTCCTGAACTCTTGGAGCGCTTGGCGGTGTCCGGGCCGCGCTACACCTCCTATCCCACAGCGCCGGAGTGGTCCGATGCGATTGGCGAGACTGAAGCCTTGGACGCGTACCATCGGGCGGCGCAACATCCCGAAGAGCCGTTATCGCTGTACGCACACCTGCCGTTCTGCGAGCGTCGCTGCCTCTATTGCGGATGCACTGTGGAAATTACCCAGAGCCGCACGCGTCCCGACCGCTACCTCGATGCCGTCGAGAAGGAACTCGAGATTGTCGGCCGGGCGCTCGGCGAGCGTCGCCGTCTGGTGCAGATGCATTGGGGCGGAGGCACGCCGTCGTTCTTGTCGGTCGCGCAACTGGCTCGTCTGCACCGCATGATCACCAAAGTCTTCCGCTTCGATCCCGACGCCGAACAGTCCATCGAGATCGATCCGCACGATTGTTCCGTGGAACAGATCGATCTGCTCTGCGACCTCGGCATCAACCGCGTGAGTATGGGCGTGCAGGACTTCGACGAGATGGTCCAGAAAATCGTGCAGCGCGATCAGACGCTGGAAGAAACCCAGCGCCTGGTGCATCGCTGCCGGGAGCGCGGCATTGCCGGGCTGAATGTGGACTTGATGTATGGGCTGCCTGGCCAGACCCTCGAGGGCTTCGGACGCACGCTGGACACCATCATTGGCCTAGGCGTCGACCGCTTGGCGGTGTTCGGATACGCACACGTGCCCTGGATGAAGGCGGCGCAGAAGGCACTGGAAAAACATCCGATGCCCGGACCGGTGGAACGTGCCCAACTCTTTGGCTTGGCCATACAACACCTTTCGGCGGCGGGCTACGAACTCATCGGTCTCGACCATTTCGCCAAGCCTACCGACAGCCTGGTGGCCAGCCTGCGCGCCGGAACCATGCACCGCAACTTCATGGGCTATACGACCTATCCGGCCGACGACATGGTCGGCGTGGGCATGAGTTCCATCGGCGACGTTTCAGGGTATTACCTGCAGAACGCGCGCGACACGCACACCTATGAAGCGCGCTTGCAGGAAGGGCGCTTGCCGACGATCCGTGGTATCCAGCGGACAGAAGAGGACGAGTTGCGCCGCGAGGTGATCATCGCGCTGATGTGCCGGATGAAGCTGGACCTGAAAGAGATTGAATCGAAAACCGGCAGAACCGGCCTGCGCGAATACTTCAGCACCGAGTGGAATGAGCTGCGCCCGTTCGCCGAGGAAGGCTTCTGCGATATTTCCGACGGCGTGGTGACAGTCCGGCCCAGAGGCCGTCTTTTCCTGCGGCACCTGGCCATGGTCTTTGACGCATACCTGCGGGCTAAGAAAGCGGATGCCCCGCGATTCAGCAAGGCGATTTGAACCAGACAGTCGAAACCGTTGTGGTCGGCGGAGGGATCGCCGGACTGGCCTACGCGCACGCGCGCGGTGCGGCGGCCGACGTTGTGGTTCTCGAAGCGTCCGACCGCCCAGGCGGGTTGATCCGCACCCGCCCGTTTGACGGCGGATACGTGGAATGCGGGCCGGAAGCGCTGCAAGGGGATTCCGAAGAAGTGCAGACGCTGCTGCAGGAACTGCGGATCAACGCGGTGCCCGCGCGGGCGTCCGCCGCCAAGCGCTACATCGCGCGCGCCGCTCCCAGCAGCGGGCCGGGCGCATGGACCGATCGGAGCACGCTCGACGGGCAGTTGGTGGCGGTGCCCTCCAGTCCTGGGGCCTTCTTCGCCTCGCCGCTGCTTTCGGCCGGGGCGAAACTGCGGCTGTTCGCCGAGCCATTTCGCAGCCGCGAGGGAGGACTGGAAGGATCGATCATGGAGTTCGCCAGTCACCGAATCGGTCCGGAAGCCGCGCAGTGGCTGGCAGACCCGATCGTCAGCGGGATCTACGCCGGCGATGCCGGACAGACATCCTTACGCGCGGCGTTCCCCAAGGTCTACGAGATGGTGGCGCAGCACGGCAGCGTCTTCCGCGGCATGATGGCGCTGATGAAGTCGAAGTCGAAGACCAACAAGAAGCCCCGCGGTCCAGGTCTGTACACGATTGAAGGCGGTTTGGAGCGGCTTCCCAAGGCCTTGGCGGAGTCGCTCGGGACACGCTTTCGAAGCGGAGTCCAAGTCAAGTCCGTCCAGCGGACCGCGTCGGGCTGGCAAGTTGCCACCGGCGCCGGCACGCTGCAAGCGTCGCGCGTGGTGCTGGCAACACCGGCGCGCGCGGCGTCCACATTGCTCGCCGAGGCCGC
>CAYPHP010000739.1:0-2724 GCA_964410045.1 uncultured Acidobacteriota bacterium
ATCGGGACCAAGGACCGTATCCCGGCGTACCTCGAAGGCGTGAAGAAACGCGAGCGGCTGCTGATGGGCTTCGGCCATCGCATCTACAAGAACTACGATCCGCGCGCCCGCATCATCAAGTGGGCCGCCGACCGCGTGTTCGCCATCACCGGAGCCAACCCCAAGCTGGAGATCGCTCTGGAGCTGGAACGCATCGCTCTCAGCGACGAGTACTTCATCCAGCGCAAGCTCTATCCCAACGTGGACTTCTATTCCGGGATCATCTATCAAGCCCTGGGCTTTAATCCGGAGATGTTCACGGTGCTGTTTGCCATCCCCCGCACGGTCGGCTGGCTGGCGCAGTGGGAGGAGTTACTGAACGACTCCGAGCAGAAGATCTCGCGGCCCCGGCAGATCTACACCGGCCACAGGGTCCGCGACTTCGTGCCCATCGAGCAGCGCAACGGTCAGACGGACAAAGCGGCGTAAGTTCGGGTTCACCACAGAGGCACAGAGGGCACAGAGAGTCCCGATTTGCGCTATCATGGCCGCAGATGCGGCTCTGGGTTGTCCTGCTTCTTCCCGTGATCCTGGGGGCACAAGCCCCTGATGCCGCGGAGCGCCTGATCGCGCGACGCAACCAGCGCTTGACCTTGCTGCCTGCCGCGCCGGCGATCCCTGCGGGCGCGGCTGCTCATCCCATCGACCGTTTCATTCAGGCCAAGTGGAAGACCGCCGCTCTGCCGCGACTTACCGACGACGTCGCTTTCCTGCGCCGCGTCTATCTCGATCTGATCGGGCGCATCCCCACGATGCAGGAAGCACAAGCGTTCCTCGCGAAACCCGACCGCATCGCCCTGATCGACGATCTGCTCGCTCGGAACGACGACTACGCCGCCCATTGGACGTCGTTCTGGGAAGACGCGATCGGCAGCTCCAGCAATCCCGGCGTGACCGGAGGCATCTCCAACCGTGGCAACTACCAGCGCTTCCTCTTCCGCATGATGCGGGAGAACCAGCCTTACGACGTGATGGCCGCGTCGCTGATCGATCCGGCGATGCCGCGCTATCAGAAGCCCACGGTCAACGACGCCAACACCCGCAAGGTCACCAACGCCTACATCCGAAACGAAGATCATACCGAGACGATCCAGAGCGCAGCGAACGTGGCTCAAACCTTCATGGGCACGGGGATGAAGTGCGCCAGTTGCCATAGCCACTTCACCAATCTCGAATGGACCCAGAAGCGGTTCCTGGGATTCGCCGGGATGTTTGCCGCGCGCGACCTGGAGTTGATCCGCTGCGAGCGGAAGAGCGGCCAATTCGTGCCGGCGCGCTTTCCATTCGACATCCCCGGAGCGGTCGACGCGGTGCCCTCCGAACTGAACGGGCGACTTGCTCGCGCCGCCGAGTTGTTGACCGACCCGCTAAATCCGCGCTTCGCCAAGACCATCGTCAACCGGCTGTGGAAGCGTTATCTGGGCCTGGGCCTGTTTGAGCCTGCCGATGATTTCCGCCTGGACACGCCGCCCAGCCATCCGGAATTGCTGGACTGGCTGGCCGACGACTTCATGCGTCACGGCTACGACCTGAAGCACACCGTCCGGTTGATTCTCACCAGCCGGACCTACCAGCACCGCTACGACGCTACACTTGAAGATCACTTTGACGTGAGCCGGCCGGAGTTGCCGCGCTACTTCCGGTCGCCGGCATTGCGGCGCATGACGGCGGAGCAGTTCCTTGATAGCGTGACCACCGCGACGTGGCAGCGTCTTGATCCGCAGCGTCGCGCGTATCTCGACAAGACCACTACGGCGCTGAGCCGCGCGCTGGGCCGGCCTGCCGCGCGTACTGAGATCACCACCTGGCGGTCGCAGGACCTGGCGATTGTGCAGTCACTGGAAATGCTGAACGGTGAGGAACTGCAACACTTGCTTCATGGCGGAACATTGCTGGCAGAGGGCAATCCTGACACGTTGTACCGCGCGGTGCTTAGCCGAATACCCACGGCGAAAGAACGCGCCGCGGCGGAAGCCTATTTGAGAGCCAGTCCAACGCCGGCGCGGGCCGGCGATCCAGCCGAGCGCGTCTGGATCGGTGGCGAGTCGCCGCCGGGCGCGCTGTTGAATGTTGCAGGAAAAGACGGCACATGGCCCTGGGAGCTCCGCGACGGCCACCGCGTCCGCCGGATCACCGGCGCGGAAGGCACGGTGCGGCATTCGTTGCGCGAAGCGCCGGACGAACTTCGCATCGGTCCGCGCGACACACTCTTCGCCGATGTGTTCATCGATCCTGCCAATCCGCCAAAGATGCTGACTATGGCCTGGAATCGAGGCGGCGGATTCGAAGGTCGCACGAGTCCCGCGTTGCCGGAACCCGGCAAATGGGTGCGCTTGAAGATCCCTGTCGAGGCCACGGGAATGCGCGTCGACACGCGTGGCATCAGCGGCTGGCAGTTCGAGCAGCAGGGCGGCACGGTGTATTGGGGCGCGGCCGGCGTTCTCGAAGCCCCGCCTGAGCCAGCGACCGAACCGTACCGCGATTTGCTGTGGGCGCTGTTTACCAGCCCGGAGTTTCTGTACCTCCGATGAGCTACGAACTTCATCGACGGGACTTCCTCAAGGCCGCAGGCGTGGCGCTCGCCTCGACGGCGTGGTCGCAGGAGATTGTTCCCAAGGCCGACTCCGTCATCTACATCTGGCTGCCCGGCTGGATCGCGCAGACCGACACATGGGATCCCAAGCA
>CAYPHP010000740.1:0-2717 GCA_964410045.1 uncultured Acidobacteriota bacterium
GCTGATCAGCTTTTCTCTCCGGACACCCAGCATCCAGGGATACCCCGCACAAAGACCTCCACAGGACGCCTTGATCAGAACTACGGTCCTTCGCATCTGATCCCTTCACGTTTCTCTTTCAGAGCCTTCTTCTCATAGCTCCCGTCGCTTGGCAGTCGTTGGAAGCGGCCGGCTGCGCGCCCAATTTAGGGTGTGCGGGCGGGAGGGAGGAAACCCGTGGAGGAGACCATGATGAAATGGACAGCGCGACTGTTGTGCGTGACAACCATGACTGCGAGCGTGGTCTTCGCGAGTGTCACCTTTGCCGAAGATCAGCTCGCGCTGAAGACACTGAATCTATCGGGGCTGATTACAGAGGCACTGGCACGAAATCCAGAGATCCAGGCGGCACGGCAGCAATGGGAGGCCGCCTCGAAACGAGTGCCGCAGGCGCGCTCGCTGGAGGATCCCACCCTGTCAGTTCAATGGTGGAATGCCCCCGAATCCTTCAACCTCGGTCGGGCGGAGAACACCATCATTGGACTGTCGCAAAAGTTCCCTTTTCCCGGAAAACTCGCCCTGAAGGAAGAGGTTGCCAATCGGTCGGCTCACATGACAGAGCAGGCGTTGCGTGCCAAGGAACGGGACCTGATCGGCCGCGTCAAGCAGGCCTACTACGACCTTTTCCTCGCACATAAGGCGATCCAAATCCACCATGAGCAGATCGACCTGTTGAAACAGTTTCTGGAGATCGCCATTGCGAAGTTCCGGACCGGGAAGGGCAGCCAGGTCGATGTATTGAAAGCCCAGGTGGAGCTGTCCACCCTGTACCAGCGTCTACCCGTTCTGGAACAGCAGCGAGATACGGCCCAGGCCAAAGTGAACACGTTGGTGGATCGGGATCCGCGGTTTCCGTTGGGGCCTCCACAGGAGCCGCGCGACCAGCGGTTCGACAAGGAGCTGGAAGAACTGTATCAGACAGCCGTCACTGCCAGGCCTGAACTCAAGGCTGGCGAGTTGGCCGTCCAGCGGAACGAAGGTGCCCGCGCCCTCGCTCAGCGCCAGTACTACCCAGACCTCCATCTGGCGTTCCAGCGCTTTCAGAACTTTAATGCGAACGACGGGTTTGGCGCCGTGGTGTCCGTTAACGTGCCGTTCGCGTTCTGGACCAAGCCGAAGTACGACGCGGCGGTGCAGGAGGCGTCAGCCGCGGTCGCCGCGGCACGCGCAGACCTCCACACAGTAGAAAACCTGACCCGCTTCCAGATCCGGGATCTGCTGGCAAAAGTCCGGGCTAGTTGGGAAGTGGCCGTGCTGTACCGGACTACTGTGCTGCCGCAGGCCGAGCAGGGCGTGGAAGCCGCGCGGGCCGGATATCGCACCGGAAGGACCTCCTTTCTGGATCTTATCGATGCAGACCGGGCCCTGCGGGAGTTTCAACTGGCGTACTGGCGGGCGCTCGCCGAGCGGGAGTCCCGCGTAGCTGAGCTCGAACAGGTCGTCGGCACGGAATTGTGAAGAGCGAGGGATGCCATGATTACGAAAATGCGGAGTCAACGACGAACCATGTGGATCGCGATCGGAGCTGGAATCGTGATTCTGACGCTCGGGTCATGGCTCATGACCGGATGGGAGCGACACCAACCCGCAGTGCCGGACGAGACCACATCCAGCATGAACCGTAAGGCGGCTCCGGAGGAACGCAGCCTGCAGGGGAGTCGAACAGCTCCCAGCCAGGACACGGGTCCGGCGCAGGCCTATGCCATGGTGGCGCCTCTGAAACAGCAGTTGATTGGTGTGAAAACCATGGTGGTAGAGAAGCGACTGATGGAAACCACCATTCGGGCTGTTGGGAGGGTGGACTATGATGAGCAGCGCATTGCCCATGTCAATTTGCGGATCTCAGGATGGGTCGAGGACCTGTTCGTGGATTACACGGGGCAGGTAGTCCGGAAAGGCCAACCGTTGTTCACGTTATACAGCCCGGATCTGGTGGCGACCCAGGACGAGTACCTGCTCGCACTAAGGGCACGGGACAGAGTCAAAGACAGCCCGATTCCAGAAGTGCTGCAGCAGGCAGACCAGATGGTGGAAGCCACGCGCGACCGGCTGCGGCTGTGGACCCTGACCGATACGCAGATCAACGAACTGGCGCGGCGGGGCATGGCGCAAACATATGTCACGATCTATTCGCCGATCCGAGGGTACGTGATTGACAAGCAAGTGTTCAAAGGCATGTTTGTCCAGCCGGACATGAGGCTGTATACCATCGCGGATCTGTCGACGGTGTGGGTCAACGCCGAGATCTACGAACACGAGGTCCCCTTCGTCGGGGTTGGCCAAATGGCGACGGTAACCTTCGCCTCCTATCCAGGGGAACAGTTCCATGCTCGGGTGTCATATATCTATCCCTACCTGAACAAGGACGCCCGGACCGTCAAGGTCCGTCTGGACCTGCCGAATCCCGACATCCGGATCAAGCCGGACATGTACGGGGATGCGCTCATCACCGTGGATCGGGGGAGCAAGGTCGCGATTCCAGAGCAGGCCGTGCTCGATTCCGGTACACGGACCCTCGTCTTCGTCGTGCGGGGAGAAGGATTGTTTGAGCCGCGCGCGGTCAAGCTCGGTCCGAAGATCGGGTCCTATTATGAAGTCCGCGAAGGCATCACCGAGGGCGACCGCGTGGTGACGTCGGGCAATTTCCTCATTGACTCGGAAAGCAAGCTGATGGCGGC
>CAYPHP010000741.1:0-265 GCA_964410045.1 uncultured Acidobacteriota bacterium
GTCCACCGCTGCTGCTCCGCACGCGTGAAGCGGGGGATCAAGTCGAAGCGTGCGCGGGATTCAATCTCAATGCCGACAAAGGGCTCACGCGAGATGTTGTACAGCACGTGTTTGGCCGGAACCGGCAGTGCGCGTCTTCCTCCCTGGCGATACCAAGTCAGGTCTTCGCTCGGACCCAGCGGCAAGAGCCGAGCGTCTCGTTGTTGAAGGCTCGCGGGCAGGCTAAGCGGGATGATGATCGTCGGCAAGGCATGCTCGTGGGGGA
>CAYPHP010000741.1:275-2717 GCA_964410045.1 uncultured Acidobacteriota bacterium
CAACGCGCTCGGTCCCGCCAACGAGATGGTCTCTCCTTCCCAGCGCGCCCAGGCGCAATACGTACACCCTGGTGTCTGTCCCCTCCCAAAGTAGCTGGTGCTCTGCCTGGGATTGCGAGTTCGCAGGGAGACTCCACAAAAGAAGCGATAGAAGCAAGCAAGCTCCTTTGGTCATCGGGGATCTCGCTTCTTGACGGCGGCAGACCGCCAGTCGCAGCCGTCTTTGCACCCCCAAGCAGTGGAGCGGTCCATGATCACGCTGGACGCGGGGTCAGTCGCGTCACCTTCAGACTCAGAGGCGCAGCCCTGAACCCGCCTGCAGGCCACTTCCCAATAGACTTTCCAGTCATCAAGCCCGCGATACCCTCGTACGACTGAGAACTCTCGAACGGCATCGCTGTAACGCCCGGAAGTTGTGTATGCGATTCCTAGTCCGACTCGCGCCTTTTGGTTCCCAGGATCTTTTGCCAGGACGTTCGCAAAATAGCGGTGCCCTGCGGCGGTTAGGCCAGGCGACCGCACCATGAGGCTCGCCAGTTCCTCCTCAGAGTCTTGCGGTGTGGCCAAGCTTGTCTGCGGTGACGTGCTTTGAAGCGAAGGCAGCTCGACCAGCACAGGCAAGCCGCAATACCTATCAAATTCTTTTTCCAGTTCTTCGCCCGACACTCCAAGCCGGCTCGCTATGCTCGCTACCGAAGCCTCTTTTTGAGCGCCCGCTGCAATCGCCAGCAGCCCCGAAACACCCTTCCGCGCCAATAGCAGATGGACGAAGCGCCCTGCTGTTCGATACCGCAACTGCGATTCATTCAGGCTTCCTTCGTGAAAATCGCGGCTCTGAAGGAGTTTCGACAGTGGGAGGACACCGCCACACCCGATCCCGTCATAGGTATTCCTTGCCGGGATAACGAGTCTCCCCGGTTGATCCTCCATTGAGGACAGTGCGACCGCTAACCCTTCATGGAGCCACGGCGAACTTTCCCACCCACGCGTCGCGGAAAGGTAATGGACATATTCGTGGATAAACTCCGGCCCGCGGGCACGAGGACCAAAGATGATGAAGGAGCGATCGCTTGTCCTGGCAAAGAAGCTATAGAGGTGGCGTTGCGGGTCAAATGGCCGGAAGGCCTCCTCGCTCAGAGTCAAAACAGTGGCGGGGGCGCTGGATGGAGGGCCGAGTAGCCGGTCCAGGAGCGCGAAGGCCCGCAGGATCGCCCGGCCGCGGGCATCGTCGGTCGTCAGAAGGGAGACATGTTCGGTTTCAAGCCGGTGCCACGTCTGGGCTGCCGTAGTTGCGCTGAGCAGAGCAGACATGCACATCCATAGGGCGAGCTTCTTCATGCGCGACAGTATCCATGCGGGAAGCGGCCTCGAGAACACCGTGGCCACTTATTTCAAGAAGGCCATTCCTTTTTCCGGAAGCGCTCTGGCCCATTCCTGATCCGGCACCGAACAGCTCGAAAATTGTGCAGTTGTCCGCGTCCAGCCGGAACGGCAGGATTAGGCTGCTGGCATGCGCAAACCATTCTTGTTGCTGTTGGCAGTGATGTGCTGTTCCGGTGCGATGAGCGGACAGGAACTGGCTCAGACCGATGTAGACGCGTACCTGCTCATCCAGAACCTGCGTGACAGCTGGAGGCGGTTTCAACAGCGAGACCCGCAGATACTGGAAACCATCAAGCGCACCTCGGCCAGTTTCAGCTTCACGGAGGACCGCAAGGAACGGAACGGCGTGAAGTACGCGCAGGACCTGCTCGGGACCTACTATGAGAGCTACGACCTTTCTGAGTTTCGGGTGGTCTTCACCAGTCCAGATGAGGCCATTTTGAGTTTTCATGCAGTGGTCAGCATGCGCGGGCACGGTAAACGGGCCATTAAGAGTTCCCGCTTCACGTGCTACATGAAGCGGACAGATACCGGATGGACCTATCTGAAAACGTTGGTGACGCCGGCAAAGTGAGGACAACACTATGGGGCTACTTGTACTGGTCGTGATCTCGGTGCTCGCAGGAGATGGTTTCAGGCGTGTCGATGTTGAACACACATCGGTCTGGCGCACTGCAACCCTCACGGTTTACCGCGTAGAGGTAAATCCTGACGAGCGCACCGCGTTGCACCGTCATTCCGGCGCGACTCTCGTCCTTCCGTTAGCCTCCCAGGAGATGCTCGAATACGACAATGCCAGCCCGGAGATCGCGTGGACGCTGGAGACCGAGCCCAGACTGAAGCCTGCGGGGTGGAAACACTCCGTCTACAACCCGGGTGATACCAGCGCGGTCCAATTGGAGATTGAATTTAGCCCTACGAGTGAGCGGCTGATCGCGCCTCGCTTTAGCGATAACCTTGTTGATCAGTCGTTCCGGTTTCCCGCCTTTACCCTGTCACGGCGGGCCATCGCCGACGGAGCGGCAATCGCCGTGGCCGAGGGTTGCGGCGGGATATTGG
>CAYPHP010000742.1:0-2714 GCA_964410045.1 uncultured Acidobacteriota bacterium
AGCTTCTCCATTGGCCGCGTCACCCGTTCCTCGACTTCCTTCGCGGCAGAACCCGGCATCGCAACCAGCACATCAATCATCGGCACGTTGATTTGCGGCTCCTCCTCGCGCGGCAGCATGATGATTGCGGCTGCACCGAGCAGCACTGACGTGATGACGACCAGCGGCGTAAGCTTCGAGTCAATAAACGCCTGTGCAATGCGCCCGGCTAAACCCATCTCGGAGGTCGGACCTGGGATGGCTGACTTCACTTCGCCTCCACGGGTTGTCCGTCGGTCAACTGGGCTGCGCCGTCAATCACCACAGTGTCGCCTGGATGGAGACCGGAAAGGATTTCGACTTCATCGCCAATCCGTTTGCCGGTCTTCACGAGATGCAGCTGCGCGCGCTGGTTCACCACCACGAAGGCGATTTCCAATTGGCCGCGCTCTACAAGTGCCGATACCGGCACTCGCAAAGAACTGTTGTGCCCAACCGGCACAAGCAGCCGCGCGAATTGGCCCGAACTCAAGCCCGGCTGCGTTGTCAAATCCACCTTGACCCGAAACGTGCGGCTGACCGGATCGGCGCTCGGGGCGATCTCACTGACCGTGCCGGTCAACTCTCCGGCAACGCCGTCCACGCGCGCGGCGAGACGGGCATCCCGCTGAACACGCGAGGCAATGGCCTGGGGCAGATCCGCCTCCAGTTGCAGCACCGACGGGTCTTCGATGGAAATCAAAGGTTTTCCTGGCGCAGCGAAGTCGCCCAGGTCGGCCCACTTCTTTGTCACCACGGCGTCGAACGGCGCAACCACTTCCACATAGCTCATCATCGCCTTCGCTTCGGCTGCCGCGCCTCTGGCCACGAGTTGTCGTGATTGAGCAGCATCATATTCCGCCCGCGTGACAGCGTGTTGCTCGAACAACACCGACACACGCTTCCAGTCACGTTCCGCTTGCTCCAGCGAGGCTTGGGCCTGTTCAAGGCGAGCGTTGATTTCGGGTGCGTCGAGGCGGGCAACCAGTTCCCCGGCCTTGACCCGGTGCCCCAACACCACCGGCATTTTGGCAATGCGCCCGCTCAACTTCGCTTCCAGCGTCGCGTGAAGCTTTGCCCGCATCGTACCGACCACTTCCTCGGTCACCGGTCGCGATTTGCTTTCTACCTTCTGCACACGGACTTGCGCGCCTGGAAGGCTGGACGAGTTTTCCTTTGAACTCTCGCGTTTGTCACCACAACCGGTTAGCGCCAGTGCCGCCAGGAATGCAGGAAGCAGGACAAGAGTTCGTGCGGACAATCGTTTCATATCATTTGTGAGTCGGCCGGGAATCAAGTTGCGGCAACGCCAGTGCTTTGCGCAAAGCGGCGACCGCAATGCGCTGGTCGGATTCGGCTTCCGCGCGGCGAACGCGGGCCGCGACCAGCGCGGTCTCGGAATCAATCAACTGCGCTGAGAGCGCAAGTCCCTGTTCAAAACGCTCGCGTGTGAGCCTCGCGCTTTCGGCCGCTTGCTCGATGGTCTTGCTGCTCACGGCGAGACGCTCGTCCGCCGCTTTGAGGTCGAGCCGGGTTTGTTCGACTTCAAAGTCGAGCGCCAGCCGCAGCTTGCGCTGCTCCTCACGCGTCGATTCGAGATGGGCGTTCGCTTCGCGCACTTTGGACCGGGTCTCAAAACCGTCCCACAAATCCCACTGCAACAATACGCCAACGGTGTAGCTCTTGCCGTCAGCCTCAGTCACCCGGCCATAATCATAATCGAGGCTGCCGAACGCACTGACGCGCGGTTGGTAGCCGCTTTTCGAGCCACGCACTTGAAATTGCGCGGCGCTTTCCCGTTGGCGAGCGGCGGCGAGTTCCGGGCGTTGCGTGAAATCTCCAGAGTTCGGCGCCAGGACCAGGGGAGCGGAATCAGCCACGGTAAATTCGCCGTCTTCGATGCCCAACAGATTGCGCAACGCGCGTGTGGCCAGAGTGTTGGCATTACGCGCGCGTACCACATCTTCGCGCGCGTGCGCTAGCCTGACTTCCACGTCGAGCACGTCGGATTTCAACAGCGTGCCGCCGTCGAGACGCTTGTTCGCGACCGTTAGATTGCTCTCGTAGGAGTTGACCGCCGCTTCCGTGGCACGAATGAACTCCCGCGTCTTCAACACGGTGAGAAACGCGCGCGACACTTCGAAGCCCAGCGCGTTGCGCACCGCGGCGCTATCCTGCTTTGCGGCCTCGGAGTTGGCCTTCGCGGCCTGCCGCCCCGCGACATTTCGCCCGCCAGCATAAAGCGGAACTGTCAGGAGGCCACGCGCGTTGAGATTGTCCACGTCGGGAACGTCGTTAAAGTTGAGCGAGGAACTGTAAGAGCGTTGGTTGAGGATGCTGCCGAACGCCAGCATCGGATTATCCGTCCTGGTGTAACCGGACTGGACCTGCAGTTTCGGCCAGAAGGCGGAGTTGGCTTGCTCCAATCCTGCCTGTGCAGCGGCGATGCGTTGCTGCGCGATTCGTGCGTCCGGGTTGTGGCCCAGCGCGTAATCCAACGCGTTTTCAAGTGTCCACGGTTCGGCGGCCCGAACGGAAAGGCTGGATGCCATCGCCACCCACAGTGACAGCAACGTGGTATTCCGTGTTCTCATGCCGGACCGTCCTCTTGGTGGCGTTGATCGGCCGATGCGTTCGCGGTTGAGACATCCGCCCCGTCCACACCGTGTCGTTTCTTCATCTCGCGCAGCAGCGCC
>CAYPHP010000743.1:0-2707 GCA_964410045.1 uncultured Acidobacteriota bacterium
GGACAGTCAGCGCAGTGAAGTGCTCCGGCGGCTGACGACCGACGATCCGGATGACTTCATGCCGCCACGCGAATCCAATCGTCACCTCTCGCCGACCCAGGTCGAACTGATCCGGCGCTGGATTGATCAAGGCGCCCCGTGGGGACGGCACTGGGCTTTCGAGCCGCCCGTTCGGCCGCCGGTGCCTAAAATGTCGCCCGGGATTGGCAATCCAATTGACGCCTTCATCCAGGCGCGGCTGACCCAGGAAGGTCTGCGGACTTCGCCCGAAGCTCCGCGCCGGACATTGATCCGGCGAGTGACGCTGGATCTCACCGGCCTGCCGCCGACACCGGAGGAAGTCAGTGAGTTCCTCACCGACAAGTCTGCCGATGCTTACGAACGCGTCGTGGATCGCCTGCTGGCTTCGCCGCGTTACGGTGAGCGCATGGCATGGGATTGGTTGGAAGCCGCCCGCTACGCCGACTCGAATGGCTATCAAGGGGACAGCGAGCGCACGATGTGGCCGTGGCGTGATTGGGTGGTGGAGGCCTTCAACCGCAACCTGCCGTTCGATCAGTTCACAGTCTGGCAGATCGCCGGCGACCGCCTGCCGCGCGCGGCCAACGCGCAACGGCTGGCGACCGGCTTCCTTCGCAATCACATGATCAACGGCGAAGGCGGCCGTATCCCGGAAGAAAACCGCATTGATTACTTGTTCGATCAGGCCGAGACCGTGGCCACGGTCTGGCTGGGGGCGACGTTTAATTGCACCCGCTGCCACGACCACAAATACGATCCTTACACTCAGCGCGACTACTACGGGCTGCTGGCATTCTTCAACCAGACCCGCGTGGATGGCAGTGGTGGCGATCCGCAATCACCGCCGAATCTTGCGCTGCCTTCGCCGGAACAAGCGCGCCGTCTTGCTGAGTTGGAGACGCAACTGGTGTCCGTGAGCCGCGCGACGAAAGAGTTCGAGGCAACGAAGTTTGCCCTTGAGGACGGTAAATCCATCGAGGAGTCACCGGCGGCGAAAGATCTGCCCAAGGAAGTGCTCGAACACCTCAAGGTTTCTCCGGGTGATCGCGATGCCGCACGGCTCGAGAAATTGGCCGCGCACTGGAAGGATACCGATTCCGCTTACGTGAAGGTGCTCGAAGATCAGCGCAGCGTTCGCAAAGATCGCGACGCGGTGTCCCGCAGCATCCCGCGCGTCATGGTGATGGAGGACATGCCCAAGCTGCGGCCCACGTTCATTCTGAACCGTGGCAATTACCTCAAGCCCGAGGCCGAGGTCGCTGCGGCGCTTCCTATCAGTCTCGCGACTGGCGCACCCCTCTCCAATTCCGACCGGCTCGGCCTGGCCCAGTGGCTCATCGCGCCGGAGAATCCGTTGACGGCGCGGGTCACAGTGAATCGTTTTTGGCAGACCTTCTTCGGGATTGGCCTTGTGAAGACGGTGGAGGACTTCGGTGTGCAGGGAGAGAAGCCGGCGAATTCGGCACTGCTCGACTGGCTGGCGACCGAGTTCATCGCCTCGGGCTGGGATGTGAAGCAATTGGTCCGCCTGAACGTCACGAGTGCCGCCTACCGCCAGTCGTCCAAGATTACGCCGGAAATGTTCGAACGCGACCCCGAGAACCGTTTGCTCGCGCGCGGTCCGCGCTTCCGGATGCCGTCCTGGATGATTCGCGATGTGGCATTGGCCGCGTCCGGGTTGCTGGCAGGACAGGTTGGGGGGCCGCCGGTGAAGCCTTATCAACCCGCGGGCGTTTGGGAGGAGGCGACGTTTGGCAACAAGCGCTACGAGCAGGATCACGGCGCCGCGCTGTATCGTCGCAGCCTCTACGTCTTTTGGCGCCGCATCATCGGCCCCACGATGTTCTTCGATGTCGCCAGCCGGCAAACGTGTACCGTCAAGACTCCGCGCACCAACGTTCCGCTGCACGCGTTGCTTACTTTGAATGACGTTACCTATGTCGAGGCCGCCCGCGCCCTGGCCCAGAGGGTAATCCGGAGCGAGCCTAACGATGCCGGCCGCCTCACCTTCGCCTGTGAGCGGGTGTTGGGCCGCCCACCCACTGCGGATGAAGAGAAGATCTTCCTTCGCGGATTGGAGCAGTATCGGCGACAATTCGCAGCCGATCTGCCGGCTGCATCACACCTGCTCGGCATAGGTGAGTCCACGGGTGACGCTGGTCTCGATTCGACGGAGCACGCGGCTTGGACTATCCTGTGCAGCATGGTTCTGAACCTTGACGAGGCGTTGACGAAGGAATGAGCGCGCCATGGACCCGGTTTACGAAAATCAACTTCAGATCACGCGCCGCGAATTCCTTGGCCGGTCCGGGACCGGCCTGGGACTCGCGGCGCTGGCCGGATTGCTGGGCCGCGCCGGCGTCATGCTGGCGAGCCCGGAGTCAACCGCTGGCCAGCCGCGATTGGCGGGTTTGCCACATGTCGCCCCCAAGGCCAAGCGCGTGATCTATTTGTTCCAGAATGGCGCGCCGACCCACGATGATCTATTCGACTACAAACCGAAACTACAGCAACTCCACGGCAAGCCCGTACCCGACGAATACATCGCCGGTAAACGCTTCAGCACCATGACCGGAAAAGCCGATGGGAAATTGCTGCTCGCGCCGGTGGAGCCGTTCCATCAACACGGCCAGAGCGGGGCCTGGGTGAGCGAGTTCCTGCCGCACACGGCGCAGATCGTGGACGA
>CAYPHP010000744.1:0-2706 GCA_964410045.1 uncultured Acidobacteriota bacterium
TCTACATCCTTCGGCAGACGGATTGCAAGCATGTCATACAAGTATAGCAGCATCCGCTCGTCTGCGATTGCCTCCGGCTCGTGTTACCCTAGATCCCATGACCAAGAAGATCATCGTTGTACTGCTACTTGCGACAGCAGTGTTCGCCCAAGCCAAGAAGGCGCGGGTGAGCCCGCATGACAAAGCGACCGTGACCCTGGGCGGCAAGGACGTCACCATCGATTACGGACGGCCGTACTTGAAGGGCCGCTCGGTGGGCAAGGAAGTTGCTCCCTACGGCCAGGTCTGGCGGACGGGCGCGAATGAGGCCACCAAGCTGACCACTCCGGTGAACTTGAAGATCGGTACGCTGGCCGTTCCCGCAGGCAGCTACTCGTTGTACACTCTGCCGAGCGAAAAGGGTTGGAAGCTGATCGTCAACAAGACCGCCGAGCAGTGGGGCACAGTCTACGAGCAAGACAAAGACCTCGGCCGCGTGGACATGAAGGTAATCACGGCCGCCGCGCCCGTGGAGCAGTTGACGATCTCGCTCGACAAAGCCAGTGAGAACAAGGCAACCCTGAAGAACGCCACCTCACCCACTGAAGCCAGCGTGGCTGTAGAAGTGCAGTAGAAACCGGCAAGGGGGACCTAAATGCTGCTTGGACGGCGACCATTCGCCGCAGTTCTGTGTGTATGCCTGCTGACACTTCCCTGCCTCGCCGCCGCGCCGGCGGTGGAGAAGCTGGCGCGTTCCGTTACCATCACGCGCGACAACTACGGCGTGCCGCACATCCAGGGTCCCACCGACGCCAGCGTGGTCTTCGGCTATCTCTACGCGCAGGCTGAGGACAACTTCTGGCAGATTGAGGACAGCTACATCGGCGCTCTCGGACGGCTGGCGGAGGTCCATGGCGAAAAGCAGCTCAATCAGGACCTGCTGAACCGGTCGCTGGAGATCACCCGCCTTTCGAAAGCGGAGTACGAAGCTCTGTCGCCGAAGATGAAGGAACTTTGCCGCGCCGCCGCGGACGGACTGAACTACTTCCTGGAGCGGCATCCCGAGGTGAAGCCGCGTCTGATCACGCGTTTCGAGCCGTGGCATCCGCTGGCGTTCACCCGCTACGTCCTCTACCAGCTCTTCATCGTCCGCCAGACCGGACTCGATCTGCCGGAGTTGCGCAACGCGGCGGTGGACGAAGGCGAATCGCCGATTGGGTCGAACATGTGGGCCATCTCGCCGTCGAAGAGCGCCACCGGCCACGCCATGCTGTTCATCAATCCGCACCAGCCGTTCTTCGGACCAGGGCAGTGGTACGAAGGGCATCTGCAGTCCGGCGAAGGATGGAACCTGTCCGGCGCGTCGTTCTTCGGCTCGCCCCTGATTACCATCGGCCACAACGAGTACCTGGGCTGGAGCCACACCGTAAACCAGCCGGATAATTCCGACCTCTACGAGGAGAAGTTTGACGATCCGGCGCGTCCGCTGGCTTACCGCTACGGCGCCGGCTACCGGATGGCCACCGAGTGGAGCGAAGTGGTGCGCATCAAGACCGACAAGGGCGTGATCGCCAAGCGCTTCAAGTTCCGCAAGACGCATCACGGACCGATCGTCGCCGTCCGCGATGGCAAGCCGATCGCGTTGCGCTCGGCGAAGCTGGAGGAAGGCGGCCGGTTGGAGCAGTCCTACGCCATGGGCAAGGCCAAGAACATGGCCGAGTTCAAGGCCGCGGTGTCCAAGCTGGCTCTGCCGATGTTCAACATCACCTACGCCGATCGCGACGGCAACATCTTCTACATCTACAATGGCGCCGTTCCGAGGCGATCCCCCAAGTACGATTGGTCGAAACCGGTCGACGGCAGCATTGAAGACACGGAGTGGCGCGGGTTCCACACCATGGATGAGTTGCCGCAGTTGACCAATCCCAAGACCGGCTACGTGCAGAACTGCAACCAGACGCCGTTCACTACTACGACGGACGGCAATCCGCGCAAGGAAGACTTCCCTGCGTACATGGTCCGCGAGCAGGACAACGCTCGCGCGCGGATCTCCCGGCGCATCTTATCCCGCTCCGAGAAGTTCACCTTCGACGACTGGACTCGCGCGGGAATGGATACCCAGGTGATCGAGGCCGAAACGCGGATTCCGGAACTGGTCGCCGAGTGGGAGAAGCTGAAAGCCGCCGACGCCGCACGCGCCGCCAAAGTGGAGCCCGTGATTGCCGAGTTGAAGGGCTGGAATCACGTCTCGACGATCGAGTCGAAGGCCATGACCTCGTTCGCGCTGTGGTTTGATCGCTTCGAACGCCTGCGTCGTGACAAGGCAGATCCGGCGTTTCTGCGTGTGCGGGCCCTTGAGGAGATATCCGCCGACCTGACACGCGATTGGGGTTCACCGCTAGTCGCGTGGGGCGAGATCAACCGCCTCCAGCGCGCACACAGCGGAGGCGAGGAGGCATTCAGTGACTCGCGACCCAGTGTGCCGGTAGCCGGTGCGCCCGGTCCGTTGGGCATCGTCTTCAACTTCTACGCGCGCCCGGAGAAGGGTCAGAAGCGGCGTTATGGCGTGGCTGGCAGTTCCTACGTGATGGTGGTGGACTTCGGACCGAAGGTCACCGCGCGGTCTGTTCTTCAGTTCGGCCAGAATACTGACCCCAACTCACCGAACTACTTCGACCAGGGCCGCATCTTCGCCAAAGGCGAATTCAAACCCGCGTGGTACACCAA
>CAYPHP010000745.1:0-2706 GCA_964410045.1 uncultured Acidobacteriota bacterium
CAAGAAGGTCATCGAGCAGACCGAAGCCGTGGGGCATGCGGTGCGCGCCACCTATATGTACTCCGGGATGGCCGACGTGGCCGCGCTCACCGGCGACACGGCGTACGTGACTGCTATGAACAAGATTTGGGAGAACGTGGCCGGCAAGAAGCTCTACATCACCGGCGGGATCGGGGCCACCGGGTCGGGCGAGGCCTTCGGGCGCGATTTCGAGTTGCCCAACATGACCGCCTACAACGAAACCTGCGCCGCCATCGGCAACGATTATTGGAATCACCGCCTGTTCCTGCTGCACGCCGACGGCAAGTACATGGACGTGATGGAACGGACGCTCTACAACGGGCTGATCTCCGGCGTGGCGCTCGACGGCAAGACCTTCTTCTATCCCAATCCGCTGGAATCGAACGGACAGCATGCCCGCAGTCCGTGGTTCGGAGTGGCCTGCTGTCCGGGGAACATCACGCGCTTCATGGCCTCCGTGCCCGGCTACGTTTATGCCCAGCGCGACGATTCCATCTGGGTGAACCTCTACATGGCCAGCAATGCCGACATCAAGCTGGACAATGGGAATACGGTGAACCTGGTCCAGCAGACCCGCTATCCGTGGGACGGCGCGGTCAAGATGACGGTGAATCCCAGCAAGCCCGCGGCGCTGAACGTCCGCGTACGCATTCCGGGTTGGGCCCGTAATGAGCCGGTAGCTACTGACCTGTATCGCTTCGCCGACAAACCCACCGCCCAACCATCGCTTAAGGTGAACGGCAAGGCGGCTCCCCTCACTCTGGACAAGGGTTACGTGAACCTGGCCCGCACCTGGAAGAAAGGCGACACCATCGAGTTGGATCTGCCGATGCCGGTACGGCGTGTCGCGGCCAACGAACAGGTGGCCGCCAACCGAGGGCGCGTGGCATTGCAGCGAGGCCCGATCGTTTATGCCGCGGAGTGGGCGGACAATCCCGGCGGCAAGGTCCGCAACCTGGTGTTGCCGGAGAGTGCGCCACTCCAAACCGAGTTTCGGGCGGACCTGCTGAACGGGGTAACAGTGGTGAAGAGCCGAGCAGCCGCACTCGCCTATGATCAGGACGGCAAGGTCACCCGGACCGAACAGGAATTCACGGCCATTCCTTATTACGCCTGGGCGAATCGCGGCCGCGGCCAGATGCTGGTATGGATTCCCACCAGCGACTCCAGCGCCAAGCCAGCGGGATTTCCCACGGTCGCCACGCAGGCCAAGGTCACTACATCGGGGCGGAAGAGACCCGAGCCGATTCACGACGGCGAAGAACCGGTGTCGTCCGCCGAGCCGGGCTCTTACTTCGATTGGTGGCCGACGCGCGGGACTACGGAATGGGTGGAATACGCCTTTGAGAAGCCAACCACGGTTTCGGAGAGCGAGATCTACTGGTTCGACGATACCGGACGCGGCCAAGTCCGCGTCCCCGCTTCCTGGCGGCTTCTCTATAAGGATGGCGCCGAGTGGAAGCCGGTCGAGAACCTTGGTCCCTACGGCGTCGGGAAAGATCAGTACAACAAAGTGGCCTTCAAGCCAGTCACAACCACAGGTCTGCGTCTGGAAGTGACCATGCAGAAAGAGTGGTCGGCAGGATTGCAGGAGTGGAAGGTGAAATAGCGTGCCTGCAATCAGGGGTAGGGCACGGTCACACTGAAGAACATCGGTCCCTGCGATTCAAACAACATCAGCCGGATGGAGGCGGGCCGAGATACGGCGATCGGCACGCTCAGCCGCATGACGATGGAGGTTTCACCGGAGCCCTGAGCCAGCGTATCCGCGCCGTAGGCAAAAACGCTGTTGCCGGCAGGATAGGTCAGGCGGGCCGCCGCATGCACCGGTTTCGAGTGTGAACTGCCCAGTTGATAGGCCACCTTCAGCGTTACCCGGTCGTCCTCGGGGTACGCGTACACCAGCGTCAGCCGGTCGGCTGGCGCCTGAGGCGCGGCGGGCCCTTGGGCATCGGATGCCGGGGGAATCAGGACCTTCGCCGTTTTC
This sequence comes from uncultured Acidobacteriota bacterium, assembly GCA_964410045.1. Classification (GTDB taxonomy): domain Bacteria; phylum Acidobacteriota; class Terriglobia; order JAJPHL01; family JAJPHL01; genus CAYPHP01. The sequence continues at coordinate 2,009 of CAYPHP010000745.1, forward strand.
ATATCACTCGGAACTTTGGAGATGCCGCGGAGATCGTCATCCGTGATCGGCGCTTGTTTCTTGCCGCTGCCCGCCTCGTCGCGGTAGCGGGCGCGCAACTCGGAAATCGCCTGTTCGCTCCGGGCCGTCGCGGAATCCACAGGCGGTAATCTCTCGAGTTGAGCCTGCGCGCGGCCGGCGTAAGGACTGGCGGGGAACTTGCGCATCAGGTCCTCGAGCGAACGGCGCGCTTGGGCTGCATCGCCTCGTTTGAGCCAGGCCAACGCCAGGCGGTACTGTTCTTCTGGACGCGGGTCAACACCAGGAATGCGCTCACTTTGGGGGACGGCCTTGGGAATCGCCGGCAGACGCTCATCCTTCGCTGCCGAGGATGAATCGGTTGGCGCAGGCTGACTGTCCACTCGCCGAGACTCAGGCGACATCAGTTCGCGGCCGGCGAAGTACGCGCCGGCCCATACGGCAAGGGCGATCAAGACGCCTACAGCCTTGCCGGCGCCTCGTGACGGAGCTGGTTGCGTCGCGGATGCCGTCGCCTGCGCCATCGACGGCTCGAGAGGTCCCTGGCAGCAGGAACAGATGCGGGCGTCGGAGGGATTGGTGGTACCGCACCGGGCGCACAGCAACGTGGCCGAGGGCATGGGAGCCGGCAGCGGCTTGACCTCTACGGCCGGAGCCTCCCCCAGCTTTTGAAGGCAACT
>CAYPHP010000746.1:0-2705 GCA_964410045.1 uncultured Acidobacteriota bacterium
GGCACGGTGCTGAACTTTCTGTATCCCTTCAAGCTCCAGAAAGTCGGCAGCATCCCCATGACCAGCACCGTATCGCTGGCCGTGCGCACGGCGCGCGAGAAGCGTCCGGAAGCCATCAACGCCTTTGCCAGCCAGAAGCATCCCACCATCTTTGAGGCCGTGGACCTGGGGATGGAGACCGCCAAGGAGAAGAACCCCATCCAGAAGATCATGAGCGCGCCGCTGATTGCCGACGGCAAAGTGGTGGGCGTGATCCAGATCTCGCGGAAGGGCAAGAACTCTCCGGCCGCCGGGCCCGACTTCACCATCAAGGATCTGACCGCACTGATGGCCACCGCCGGAATCCTGGCCAAGGCCCTGAAGCAGAAGTAGTCTCCCCTTTGCCGTACCGAATTCTCCTTGTGGTTCTGTTGGCCTCGCTGGCCGCAGCCGCCGAGCGCATTACCGTCACCGTGCTGGCCACCAGCGATCTGCACGGCTACATCCATCCGTTCGACTACTACGCCAACCGCCCGGCCAATCACGGCCTGGCCAAGATCGCCACGTTGGTGAAGCAGGTCCGCAAGGAAAAGCCGGACGCGCTGCTGGTGGATTGCGGCGACACGATTCAAGGCGCGCCGCTGGCCGACGTACACGCCCGCCAGGTCCGCGCGAAGGATCCGAAGGCCGGGCCCAATCCCATGATGCTGGCCATGAACGCGCTCGAATACAACGCCATGGCCGTGGGCAACCACGAGTTCAACTTCGGCATGGACGTGCTGATGAAGGCGATGAAAGACGCGCGCTTCGAATGGCTGTCCGCCAACGTCACGCCGGCCGCCACGGCGGTGGAAGCACTGGCCTTGCGCAACAAGCAGTACGGCAACGCCTATGATTCGATCAAGGACCGCACCTTCACGCCCATGCTTGTCGAAGACGTGCAAGGCGTGACGGTCGCCATCATCGGCCTGACCACGCCGGCGGTCCCGTCGTGGGAGCGGCCCGAGCATATTGAGGCCTACCGCTTCGAGCCGGTGGTCCCGGCACTGCGCGAATGGGTGAAGCATGCCCGCGAAGTGCGCAAGGCTGACGTGGTGATCGTAGCCGCGCACCTGGGCCTGGAGCGGTCGCTGGAAAGCGCGGAGCCGTTTCTGGGCCAGCTTCCCGGCGAGAACGGCGTCTACCAGATGGCCATGGCGGTGCCGGGAATCGACGCCATCGTTTTCGGCCACACCCATCAGGAACTGGCGGGGAAGTCCGTGAACGGCGTGATTCTGGCGCAGCCCAAGGCCCTCGGACAATCGCTGGCGGAAGTGAGCATCGTGGTCGAGCGGGCGTCGAAAGAGGCGCCCTGGAAAGTCGTGGAGAAGAACTCGCGGACGCTGCCGGTGACCGAGTTGACCGCTGCCGACCCCGAGATCCTGGCGATCACGGAGACCTATCACCAGGCGGCGCTCGACTATCTGGAACAGCCGGTGGCGCAATCGAAGGCGGTGATGGACACCCGACTTGGCCGGGTCGAGGACACCGCCGCCGCCGACTTGATCCACGAGGTCCAGCTTGCGGCGGGCAAGGCCGACGTTTCGCTCTCGGCGATGTACACCACCGGGTTACTGCTGCCGGCCGGAGCGGTGAAGGTCCGCCAGTTGGCCGCGCTCTATCCCTACGAGAACACCCTGGGGGTTGTGGAGGCGACGGGTCAAATGCTCAAGGACGCGCTGGAACATTCGGCGCGCTTCTACGGCGGGTGCGACAGCCTCAATCCGCAGACTTTCGGATTCAACTACGACACCGCCGCCGGGGTGAGCTACAAGATTGACGTGACCAAGCCCGCGGGTGATCGCATCGTCGACTTGCGCTACAAAGGCGCGCCGCTGTCGCCCACGCAGACGTTGCGGCTGGCGATGAACAACTATCGCAAGGCCGGCGGCGGCGGATATACCATGCTGCGCGACGCCAAGGTCCTGTGGCAGTCATCCACGGACATTCGCCAACTCATGATCGATCACTTCAGCGAGAAGAAGGTCATGGACGCGGTCGTGGATCACAACTGGCAGGTGGTTCCTGAGACATGCGAGAAGGCTTTGGCCACCGAGGCACAGAGGGCACCGAGAAACCCTTAGTGCTTGACCAACGGACGTCCCTGCTTATCGCGGTACGATCCTGCGGCGATCATGATGATGTCCACCAGGGTCCAGATCCCGCAGCCTCCCGCGGTCAGCAGTTGGGCGACGCCGATCCCGGTGTGGTCGGTGTAGAAGCGGTGGATGCCCAGCCAGCCAAGGAAGATCGCGAGCAGCAGCGTGGTCAGCCAGTCTTTGCCTTCGCCCGTCGGCAGGGCGCCGAAGCGGACCCCGCACTTGGCGCAGGATTCCGCGGTGGCCTCGGCTTCCGCGCCGCAATTGGAACAAAACCGCTTGGCTGCACTTCTTTGTGCCGCGCCGCATGCCGGGCAGGCGGCGGCAGTGGCGGGAACTTGCTTGCCGCAACTGGTGCAAAACATGCCGCAGTTGTATACCGCGACGGCTGCCAAGTCAAATTCGATTTGGAGTGCGATCACTGCTCGCTATGAAGTCGCGCTTCAGGACGAGCCGCGAGCGTGAGCGAGCGGGTAATCGAGGGAAGCACCCGCTCTGTCGAAAGTCGACGGGTATCGTGTCTGTTCGCAACCACATAACAGAATCGGCAATCGAATGCGAGCCGCGCGCGTCAGCGAGCGGGTACTC
>CAYPHP010000747.1:0-2703 GCA_964410045.1 uncultured Acidobacteriota bacterium
ACCGCGCGAGCAGGGGTTCAGCACCTTCGTGGACGAATGGCTGCAGCCCTATCCCGACCAATGGGCGTTCCTAGCCTCGATCATGCCGATGCCCCTGGACGCGGTCGAGGCTGCGATTGCGCGAGTGACGGGCGGCGGCCACCCGCTAGATGTGATGTTCATCGCCGACGAGGATGAGGCCGAGCCTTGGAAGCGACCGGCGAAACCTTCCACCGAGGTGGCCGGCCCGTTGCCGACGGCGCTGACGGTCACCGTCGCCAACCAGTTGTTCTTCGAGAAAGCGCAGCTACCGCAGCCGCTGGCGAACCGGCTGATCCGCCTGGCGGCGTTCCAGAACCCGGAGTTCTATCGCGCGCAGGCCATGCGTTTCACAGTGTGGAACAAGCCGCGCGTGATTGGTTGCGCCGAGAACTACGCCAAGCACATCGCCCTGCCGCGGGGCTGCCTGGATGCCGCGCGCGAGCTGCTCGGGCGCAACCGGATCACCTTGCATCTGCGCGATGAGCGCTTTGCGGGCGAGCGCCTGACTGTGAATTTCTCCGGCACGCTTCGGCCCGACCAGCAGGCTGCCGCCGATGTGATGGTCCGCGACGACATTGGCGTGCTCTGTGCGCCGACAGCGTTCGGCAAGACGGTGACGGCCGCGGCCCTCATCGCGCGGCGCGGCGTCAACACGCTGATCCTGGTGCATCGCGCCGAGCTGCTGAAGCAGTGGAAGGAGCGGCTGTACTCGTTCCTGCAGGTGGGCAAGGAGGTCGTCGGCTCCATTGGCGCCGGTAAGGCCAAGCCCACCGGCAAGATCGACATCGCCCTGATGCAGTCCCTATCGCGCCAGGGCGAGATCGACGAACGCGTGGAGCAGTACGGCCATCTGATTGTGGACGAGTGCCACCATCTCTCAGCAGTGTCCTTCGAGGCGATTCTCAAGCGCGTCAAGGCCAAGTACGTGCTGGGCCTCACGGCGACGCCGTACCGGCGCGACGGTCAGCACCCCATCATCTTCATGCAGTGCGGCCCGATCCGGCATGAAGCCGCACAGCCGGCGAGTGCACCACAGATTCTCGAAGTGACGCCGCGCTATCTCGACGCACGTGTCGTGGTTCCTGAGGGCGCCGGCATTCAGGATGTGTTCCGCCATCTGGCCGCGGATGCTGCGCGGACCAACGCCATCGCCCATGTGGTGACGCGCGCCTACCGGGACGGCCGCAAGGTCCTGGTGCTCACGGAGCGAACAGAGCACCTCGACGCCATTCGCGCGGCCCTCGGCTCGAAGGTCGAGAATCTGTTCAGCCTGCACGGAAGGATGGGCAAGAAGGAACGGGCCGCCGTGCTGTCCAGCCTCGAAGCCCTCGCCGGCAATGCGCCGCGCGTCATCCTCGCCACCGGAAAGCTCATCGGTGAGGGATTCGATCACCCGCCGCTGGATACGCTGGTGCTGGCGATGCCGATCTCGTGGAAGGGCACGCTGCAGCAGTACGCCGGGCGCCTGCACCGCGAGCATGCGTCCAAGTTCGATGTCCGCATCGTCGACATCGTGGACACCGGTCACCCGGCGCTGCTACGGATGTGGGACAAGCGGCAACGCGGCTATCGCGCGATGGGGTATCACTTGCGGCAGCAGCTCTCCGGCGCAGAATTATTTCCTGCCGAGGACATCGCCGGGGCGATGCCGTGAGATCCGCCGGCGGTGACAAGCTGTACAACGACTTCTGTTGGCGACGTTCGCTGATCGCCAAATTCACACGCTCGGTTCAGAGATGCTGCAGCCCCGCCAGGAAGGCAGCCCGCTGCGAGCGCATTCCTGCAGCGACCGATTCCCACACGGTAGCCGGGAATCTCTTCGGGAGACGCATTTCCACCGCGGAAAGCGCGGACTCAACCCGTTCGACCAGGCCGAGCATGGCCTCCCAAACACTGGGGCCACCGTTCTTCAGGGCGAGCGCGTGCCAGTGACGCGCTTGTATGGTGCTGACGCCGTAATGAGCGTTCTTCGATCGCAGCGCCATGGCTAGGCGCGCCTCACGAAGATCCAGGCGATTGGCTCCGCCGCCGATGTAGGGCCAGTAGGAGATGATGTCGTAGAGGGGAGTAAGGACGTAGGAGTCCCCTGGCCGCAGGAAGATGGAGAAGTTCTTGGCGTGGCCATCGCATGCGGCCAAGAGCCAGAAACTGAGTTGGGTGAGCTGAAAGGCGAGACGGTCTGTCTCCGCATCGGCGCTACCCCGAAGAATATCGAGGCACGCGCTCATCCCCGGTCCGCGGTCGCTCTCGTACTTCCTGTCCGGGGACAGTCCCAGCGCCTGGCAGAAATCCTCCTGCGGCAGTCGTGCAATCCACTTCTGGCCGTCGACCCACTCCCGATCGAAGCGTTCCACAACCAGGACTTTCTGATCCCCGAAAGTCTCCATCTCGGTCGTTGCGACCGGCAGCCCGAGTTCCCCGACGATCTGCGCGCACAACCACTCGTTCTCGACCGAGTCCGCGAGGTCGATGCGCCGCGATCCGCCGACGATTCCCATCGGCAACTTCAGGATGTGGGTCGTTGGCGTTGCACCGCGCGGCGTACTCCACCGGCCCTTGTGCTTGAGTAACGCGAGTTTCTCCTGGGCGCCGGCAAGCGAGATTCGAAAGGCCTCTTCGTCTTCGTCCGGCCCGCCGCCGCGCAGCAGGTTCCGCAGCAGCCCTTCGACCTCGGCATCAGAC
>CAYPHP010000748.1:0-914 GCA_964410045.1 uncultured Acidobacteriota bacterium
GTTCAATCTCTGGTGGGTGGCGGTGGCCGGAACCTTGGGATGCAACCTAGGCTCGATTCCCGCCTATTTTGTGGGCTACTACGGCGGGCGTCCGCTGGTTGAAAAGTACGGACGCTACATTCTGCTTTCGAAACACGACTTGGATCTTGCCGAGCGCTGGTGCCTGAAGTACGGCCACGCCGCGGTCTTCTTCTGCCGCTTGCTGCCGGTGGTGCGCACCTTCATCGCTTTGCCCGCCGGAATCATGCGCCTGGAATTCTGGCGCTTCAACCTCTATACCTTCCTTGGCTCCTTCCCGTGGTGTCTCGGACTGGCCTGGATCGGCATGAAGATGGGCGAGAATTGGACCAGCCTCAGCAAGTACTTCCACCAGTTCGACATCGTGATCGGGGTGATCCTGGCGGCGGGAGCGGGGTGGTTCGTGTGGAGCCACTTGAAAGATCGCGTCTAGATTTCAGGAAACGAAAACGGTCTTTGCCACGGAGAACACGGAAGGCACGGAACAGGATTACATTCCGGGGCGCGCTCACCGTACGGAGATGTTCCCCCCCGGCCCTGTCACCCCGCCCGCTTGGATGCTCACATAGGCGTCACCGGGGCGAAGGCCGTCGGGCACGACCACGTTCACTTGATAAACGCCGGCCAAGCCGGGCGCCAAGCCCGAGATCAAGACGCGGGCGGTCCGGCCGCCGATGGTCACGACGGGGAGAGTGGTGGTTACTGCGGGAGGATTGGAAGGAGCAGCGGCCCCGGCGGTCACGATCGGATTCGTTGGTCCAAGTCCGGAGGCGTAGACCTGGATGGCTTCGCCGGCCACTGCTGGATTAGCAGGATCAACCACGGTCGAACTGTTGCCGTGGAGGGCGGCAGCTTGGTTGGTGCGGATCGTAGAAAGCAAATAGACGCTGGGTCCG
>CAYPHP010000748.1:924-2700 GCA_964410045.1 uncultured Acidobacteriota bacterium
CGAAAACACGGTGGTGATCCCGGCTGCCCAGTTGTAGACGCTCGGTCCGAGTCCCGCCACCTCGGCGGCAATGGGAGTCGAGCGGAATCCGTCGGAGAAGCGCAACTCAAACGCCGCCAGGCCTTCGGTGAGTTGCGGAATCTGGGCGTTCACCTGCCAAGGACTTACCGCCAGCATCGGCAAGGGGATTCCGTTCATAGTCAGCGATACGCCGGCGAGCGTTTCCGGCAAGGGGAGGGAAGCGGCCCCGGATATGCTGTCGGCAGTGAAGTTGGTTCCGTAGGCGGACGCCAACGATCCGGCGACCGCTCCGCTAACGCCGTAGGGATTCAGCGAGCGCGGCGCGAAGAGCGCGCGCACGGCGCCGCCGTCGGGTGACACCGTATAGACTGCGCCACGTCCGCCGCCCGGCGGACCCACGTTAAAGACGATGCGCGTACCGTCATCGCTGATGACGGCATCGGAGGCTGCCGAATTCTGGAAGCGGGCCAGGACACGGGCCACCGGCAGTTCCGAAACCAATGCCAGTATCTGCCCGGCCGAAACATACGCCAAACGCGAGCCGTTGGCGCTAAGGCTCGGCGAGGCAACCTCCGGAGCCGCGGTGGTCACCTGCCGCAAATTGCTGCCGTCGGCACGGATGGTAAAAACCTGCGGGCGCTCGACCGCGCGGCTGTTGACCGAATCCAGATTGGCCAGAAAGGCGATCGTCGAGCCGTCGGCGCTGATCGCGGCTTCCGAGGCGTACACGCGGACGTCGCTGAAACGGGTCACGTTCTGCAGCCCGGTGCCGTCGAGCTTCATCGTGTAGACGTCGGTCGCAGTCGGCGCGAATGTCGGACCGTTCGGGGCGCTGGCGGTAAAGACGATCAGCCCGTTGTTGCTGATCACGCGGCGTGGCGCGCCGGCGAGCGATCCCGAGAAGATCGGAAGATTCCTCGGGGCAGAGCCATCCGCGCGGACCACGTAGAACGGGTTCTGCCGCCGCACCGCATAAAGAACATACGAGCCATCAGGGGCCACGTGGGGTGTCGCGACGCAGGCAAAGAAACAGTTGACGCAAGCCAGCAGCGGCTGGATGCAGCCTTCCTTGTCCACGGCCAGGGTGCGGTCCGTGCCGCGAGCCACGTCGAGTAAGTGCACTTCTTCACCACGGGAGAGTGCCGGAAGGACGGCGAACGCGGCCCATGCGCCGTCGGGAGAGAGAGAAACGGCGGTTGCGCCCACCGGTGTCTGTCCCGCGGAGGACAGCCGGGTCAACCGGCGCAGGTTGCTGACGTCGCTGGTGATCACGTAGACGTCCGCGACCGGGGTGGACGCGCCGTCCGCCGTGATCGACGATCCAAACAGCACCAGGCGCCCGGCGGCGTCAACGGCAGGGGAAAGCACACCGATGGTCTGCCCGATGAAGAACGGCAAAGCAGTTTCTTGCGCCCACAGTAGCGGGGCAAGGAGAAATAAGAGCCACCGGTACCGCATAAGGGAATTATCTCATGAGCCGGCGGCGCAGATCGTCAGGGTCGACCCGGTATTTGAAAGCTTTCTTACCATTCAGAAAAACCACCGGGACCTCATCGTTGTAGCGGGCCTGCAGCTCAGGGACCTGATCGATGTCCACTTCTTCCACCTCCAACCCCGCCTCGCGGAGGACTTGCTTGGCGTCATCGCAAAGGTGGCAGCCCTTGCGTGTGTAAAGCGTGACCCTTGGAGTGTCAGTCATACATGCGGTAGTAGCCGCGCAGCCGGCGCAGGTCGCGGAACAGGAAGCAAAGCGCC
>CAYPHP010000749.1:0-2684 GCA_964410045.1 uncultured Acidobacteriota bacterium
GGGCAAACTCCCCGGCCCGCGCATCCTGACCGCCGTCGAGGGGCTCGCCGGTCGCGGCGCGCAGACCGGCACGCCGGACGAGATCCGCGCCTTCGTGCGCAAACAGAAGCAAGCCGGAGCCGACGTCGTCAAGATCTACGCGTCGGGGGGCATGCGGCACGGAGAGATGACGCTTTCGCCGGAACAACTGAACGCCGCCTGCGATGAGGCGAAGAAGCTGGGTCTGCGCACACTGGTACATGCGTATCGCGACGCCGTTCGAGCGGTACCCCTTGCCGGATGCACCCAAGTCGAGCACGGCCTGGGAGCGACCGACGATGATCTGAAACTGCTGGCCGCGAAAGGGACGTATTTCGATCCGCAGGCCGGGTTGCTGCTGAAGACCTATCTGAAGTTCAAGAGCCGGTATGCGGGCACGCCCTTTTACCCGCCGACGGAAGAGGGGTTTGCGTCGATGGAGAAAATCCTGCCGATGAACTACGAACTGCTGCGCCAGGCCGTGAAGATTCCAGGACTGAAGATGGTGTTCGGCACGGACGCCGTTGCCGGGGCCCATGGCCGTAACGCCGAGGAGTTCATCGACCGCGTGCGCGACGGCGGAGTCGATCCCATGGCCGCGATGGTCTCGGCAAACTCACTCGGAGCCGAAGCCCTGGGCCTGGCCGACCAGATCGGGGCGATCGCGCCCGGCTTGCAAGCCGACATCATCGCTTTGGATGGCGATCCATTGAAGGACATCACCGCCGTGCGGCGCGTGGTGTTTGTGATGAAGGGCGGCGTGGTCTACAAGAACGACGCGCGCCGCTAGAGCTTCGAGACGAGCCGGATCGGATCGCCTACGTGAATCACGCCGGGCCGTACCACATTCGCGTAAATCCCTACCTGCCCTTGATGGCCTTGCGCAACCGTCTTCAGCACCTTTGGATTCTGGCTCGCGCTGTTAGGATCGAGATTCACGATCATGCAGCGACCGTCGCGCTTGGTCACTCCGATGACCAGGTCGCCGATTTGCAGCAAGCAACGGGTCCAGGTTTCTTCCTCGAAGGGATTGCCCGAAGTTGGTTCCATGTAGATGTTCGCGCGGAACTGACGGCGGTCGATGGCACAGCCCGCTTCGGCGGCCAACGCCTTGAGTGTGGCTAGGCTGAAGAGGGAAACATGCTGGCAATCAAAGATTCCACGCCCGCTCTTCAGCAAGAAGAGCGGATGTCCCATCTTGGCGACGAGTTCCTCACGTAGCGCCGTATCGCCCGCGTCATACAGTTGACCGTCAGGCGTCCGCACCTTAACGAGTGGCTCCGCGTGATCCGGTGTGGGCGCTTGGGCGAATTCGGGTTTGTAGAGAAGCATGCGGGCGGATTCGCGCGCCGTCATCCACGGGAAACTGTTGCGGGCTGCCTGGTCCGCGCGGACGAAAGAATAGTTCCGGTCGCCGAGCAAACCGTCCAGGCCAACGTGCGCTTCCTCGACCGCGACGCCGGCCATGGATTTGACCGGATACAGAAACAGCTCGGCGATCGTGGCGAGTGTATTGGACATCTTAGTTTGAGCCTTTCAGGGCCCGGCTTTCGCCCGGCGCGAGCATTACAGTTGGTCCGTTCCACTCCAGCAGGTTCGGCCCTGGACGGTAGTCGGCGTCCAGGAAAAACGCTTTGGTCACCGCTTCGATCCCGCAGACCGGCGGCCGGTCCTTGGGCTTGGCGGGAGCGTAGCAGCGGAAGGTCAGACCCGGCAGTTTCTTCTCCGGCATGCGAATCGCGGATCGAATCCATCCGTCGCGCTCGATGCGAAACCTGGGATTGTCCTGGTCGGATGTGGCGGTGCCGGCGGCGAAACTGGCGGCCGCGAATGCCGCGGTGACCTTGGCTTCCACGTAAAGATACTCTCGCGGATCGCCCACCTCGCGGTCTTTGCCTTCGCGCGCCATCTCTTCGGCCATCACGCGATAGAGCCAGGGATTCTGGTCGGCGAGGTGCTCGCGCGAGTGCCGGCTCAAGTCGGCGCGCACCGGCCACAGGATCACCCGGAGCGGGGAACGGCCGCGCGCCGCAAAATTGTTGTTCTCGCTGACCGTGTAAAGGATGGGATGCTCGCCCAGCTTGCGTCCGCGGAAGGGAGTTTCCTTGTGATTGCGTCCCTGGAAGATGGGTCCGCCGGGCGTGAAGCGGAGCAGGTGCTCGATGTCCAGCGTGCGGCCCCAGCGAGCCAGCAGTGCAGGCGTGTTGGTTCCGCCATCCTCGTTGCTGAAGACGACAGTGAATTGCAGCACGCGTCCCCCGGGCGCGTCCAGCTCTTCGTACCACGCGAACAGCGGCACGTCGGAAAAGCGGCCCGCCGTATCGGGGCGCAGGTAGAGCACCGGGGCGCGGGCGATGGCCGGATCATCGATCATCTCGGCGTCGAAGGTGGCTTGAAACGTCTGCGCGCCGCGCGCCGAGTAGCGCTCGTTGCGTTTGTAGCTGAGAGTGTGCGCGCCTGCGCGGAGCGGTCCCAGCAGCACCTTGTAGTCGTGTGGCGTGGACCCCATGAACAGGGTTACGTCCTGGCTGTAGCGCCCGTCCACTCGCAGCGTCAGCACGACGGCTTCCGCGCCCGCCTGCCCCCAATTGCTGCCCGGCGCGGAGGCGTGGATGGTCAGGCCAACCTCGCCGTCGCGGTCGGTAGTGAAGCGCCAATCCTGACCA
>CAYPHP010000750.1:0-2681 GCA_964410045.1 uncultured Acidobacteriota bacterium
AGAGGACTGCAGCACCGGAGTACTGCAAAACTGTAAGCGGCTTTCCGATCGGCAGGCTGAACGTAAGGGACGATTTCTAGGCTTCGGGCGACGGCAAGCCGCCGCACTCCAAGTTATCGGATGCCGGCCAACTCCTGAAGCAAGTGCCAGTTATCCAGGCGCTCCTGATTGGTGGACAGCAGGGTCGCGGATGGATTGCCGTCCTTGTCGAAGTGCTTGGCGAAGCGGCCTTCGGTTCGCGCGAAGCTGATGAAGTCCACTACTTCGCCGGTCTTGGGATTGACGTACCAATCGTCCTTGACGTTGGGATTGCCGACCAGGCTGAGGCGGTCCTTGATCCGCGGACCCTTGCGCGGGTCGTAGATGAACACCGGAAAGCTGCGTGAGTCGGCGGCCAGTTTGGCTTGGTGCTCGGCCATGTTGTCGGCGACACCGTGCTCCGGCTGGCAGGTAGTGAAGACGTTGATGATCGCCGGACCAGGGAACGAGTTGGCTTCCATCACTGCCTTGAAGAAGTGGTTCATGTGCGCACAGGTGGTCTGGGCCACGTAGACATCCTTGTGCATCATGCAGATGTTGCCCAACTCCTTGCGGTTTTCCTTCTTCCCATGGATCACCGAGCCGTGGAAGCTCATCTTGGCGTCCTGGCCCTTGAACGAGCTGGTGGAGGCCTGTCCTCCGGTGTTCGAATAAACCTGGGTATCGAGCACCAACACCTTAATGTCGGCGCCGGACGCCATCATGCGGGACAGCGACTGGAATCCGATGTCGAGCATGGCGCCGTCGCCGCCGATCACCCACAGGCGCTTGTCCTTCCAGCCGAGCTGATCCCAGCGAGCGCGGACGCCCATGGCGTCGGCCGGCGCGTTTTCGAACAGCGAGTTAGTCCACGGCACGAGGTATGGATTGTACGGATACGTCGAGGTGTAGACGGTGTTGCAACCGGTGGCCGCGACGATGCCGACATTCTCGCGCCCGTAGACAAAGCCGGTGGCCGCTAGCATCATGCGCAGCGCGGTGGCTTCGCCGCAGCCCATGCATGATCCTGCGCCGCCCACGTACAGCAGGGCGCGCTCGGCCAGCATCATGTCTGCCAGGGCTTTCTCGTTGATGAACTTGTTGGGGGTCTCCGGAAGGCTCTTGTAGAAATTCCAGGCCTGCTGATACCACGCCAGATTCTGGTCGTTCTTGCGGACCATCTTCAGCGCCTTATGATCGCCGCAGGCGTCCACGCACTCCGCGCACCCCTTGCATTTGGTGGGATCGATGAAGATTCCGAACTTGCCGCCGCCCGTACCTTTCTTTTCCAGCACGGTGAAATACTTGTTGGTGACCGACCACTGCTCGGCCATCTTCTGGCGCTCGGCCGGGTCAGCGATGGAAGCGAGCTTCTGTTCCAGCAGCTCCGGCTCGACCACTTTGCCCAGGATCGCGGTGTCGGGACATTCGGTGACGCATTCCATGCAGCCCACGCAGCCTTCATAGAGAAATTCGGGGATGTCGGGGGCGATGTAGCTGAAGTCGCGGAGTGCGCCGGTACCCGCGGGGACCACGCTGCGGGCTACCTGGTCGTCGGCCTCCAGGCCGCGTTCGGCCAAACCGTTGTTATAGGCGCCGACGACCCGCTCGTTAAAGTCGGCGACGTCGACCACGTTGACCCGGAAATCTTCGAGCCTGGCTTCCAGCGGAATGTGTACCTCAGTTGCCATTTCGTCCTCCCCTACATCACTCGCAGCGCGGCGTTGGCTTCATCCGTCGCAGCCGTGGATTCCATCACCTCGCGCGGCACCTCGATCAACTCGTGATAGCCGCGGCGGACCGCCAGCAGGTTGTCCTGGACCACGCGCTCCCCGCGCTTGCCGAAGTATTTGCGCAATGCTTTCTCCACACCGGTGAAGAGCTGTTCCTCGCTGATCCCGCTTTGCCCCTGGAACGGGGTGACCCGCAGGAACACGCCCAGCAGCACGATGCCCTGCATGCGCTGTTGCAGGTCGAGTTTCGAAGAAACTTCCTTGGCGATCTGCACGGTGTCCAGGGCAAAGAGACGCGCTTGCTTGTCGCGCATCACCTTGCGGGCCCAGGCCGGCACCGCGCCCCAGACCGCGGCCGGGTCCGTGTTCTGGCTCTGTACGAAGACCATGCCCCTGTCGGCCAGGCCGACCAGCGGGTTCTCCATGTTGAAGGAGTTCACGTCGTTTAGCGGAATGAACTCCACGTGCTCGAGTTCGGAGTGCACCCGAATGTGTTCGCGCGCGATGGTCAGGTAATAGGTTGTGGGCAGACCCTTTTTCTCGGAGCCGTACTTGGGATAGGCCTGCACATCCATCCCGAAAACCTCGCCGGCGATGGTGGCGATCACCTTGTTGGTGGTCACCGAACCGTAGCCGCCCACGGAGTGCCCGCGCATAGAGAAAGATCCGGGATGGCGGACGTCTAGCATGTTCTCGGTGACCGCGATGAAGTCACCGGCGCGGACGTCGCGGCTGCCCAGCCCCGCCGATCCGCCGTAGAACTTCGGCATGCGCTCGACTTCCGGAAATCCTGCGGTCCCGGACGCGGCGTCGGCGAAGGCCGCCTTGATTTCGCACAGTTGCGGATTGGACTGCATCATGGGAATGTCCAGCCGCTCGATCACCGAGATGGCCTTGACGTGTTTCAGCGCGTCGACGATTTCCGCGGAC
>CAYPHP010000751.1:0-2644 GCA_964410045.1 uncultured Acidobacteriota bacterium
TTCGACTTCATCATCATCCATGAAAGCGCCCACGAGTGGTTCGGCAACAGCGTATCGGCGGCCGATCGCTCGGACATGTGGATCCACGAGGGCTGGGCTACCTATCTCGAAGGTCTCTACGTCGAGTACCTGTACGGACGTGAGGATGGCCTGAAGTACTTGAACGGATACAAGTCAAAGGTCCGGAACACGCAGCCGATCCTGGCGCAGCGCGGCGTGAACCGCTCCCCGCCGCAGGATCAATACTTCAAAGGCGCGCTCTTCCTAAACACTCTGCGAAGCGTGGTGAACGATGACCGGCGCTGGTGGTCGTTGCTGCGCGGTTTCTACCAACGCTTCAAGTACAAGAACATTCTCACGGAAGACGTGGTCGAGTACTTCAACCGCGAAAGCAAGATGAACCTGGCGCCGGTGTTCGATCAGTACCTGCGCTACACCGCGCTGCCGGTGCTGGAACTGAAGTTCGACGGTTCCGACACGGTGTCCTACCGGTGGAAAACCGATGTCGCGGCATTCGCCATGCCGGTGCGAGTGGGCAGCAAAGGACAGTGGCAGATCATCCAGCCGACGACCGATTGGCAAACGATGAAGACGACGCTCAAGAAGGGCGAACTGGAAGTAGCCACGGACCTGTACTTCGTCAACGTCTCGGGCGTTCAGTAGGGCGCGATCCGGCGCTCGAACTCCATGCTGTTGAAGTCGTAGAGGACGCGTGTGGCCGCCGGACCTTCCGCCTTCAGGTCGGCGCGGCAGAGTCGTCCGTCTTCGGCCCACACCAGGGTCTGGCCGTCGCGCTCCGCCCACTCCCATTTGGGAAACATCAGGCGGCGAACGGGCCGAGGATGTTCGAGTTCGTGTTCATCCCAATAGCAGCCCTTGCCCGGCGGAGCGCCAACCTCGGCGTGGGCGTACTTCCGCAAGATCCAGCCTCGAGGAAGCGCTTTCTCAAAAACAGTGAATTCACTGAATCGCCCGGCCGTTACTGTGTCCTTGAGGACCCACCCATCGCGCTGAAGCCGCCGGTAGTAGACACTGGGACACTCGCCGCCATACTGGCCCTCGGGCTTGTACTTGCGGTCTTGCTTGAGTTCGCCACCGTGACGAACTGGGAAGTGACAGCCGTTCAGCCAATACCTCGAATTCGCGGTGAACAAGCCGCCGCCTTGCCAGCAGTCTCCCTTGCCGTGGAGGACGATGGCTTTCAGCCAGCGAACGCGCGAGACCGCGGTCCAGGATCCGCGCGTTTCCGCGTGCCGTGCGCCTCCGCCTCTGGCGAAGTAGATCAGGTGGCGTCCGTCTGGCGAGATGTCGGCGCGGCGTTCGTAGATTCTGCCGCGCAGCCACTGTCCCACCTCGAACTCGTCTGTGCTCCGGTTCCAGAGGATCGAGCACACCGCGTTTGACGGTCCACGGCGCAAGACCACCGCGATCGGCGCCTCGGACGCCATCAGCGCATGGATTCGGGCTGGAAAAGCACGCATTGGCTACCGCAGCGCGGCCAACAATTGTTCCCAGGCGTCCTTCACCCGAAGATCGATGAACTTTCCTCCGGAGCTTTTCGCCAGCTTGCGCAGCCGGTTGTCGCCGCCGGCGGGAGGCTGTGCGGGAAGGTAGACCGCCACCACCGGGACCCGGTCTTCCGTGGCGCGCTTGACCATGTCGTCGTAGCTGGTCTCGCTGGCGTTGTCCAAGCCGTTGGCGAAAAGGAGGATCACATCCGGCTTCTGGTCCTGACTCGATCCCAGCGCCTGCATCACGGCGTCGTAGACCGGCGACGGGCCCTGGAACGGGGTGTTGGCCAAGACTTCCTTTAGCGACTCGATGTCGGTGGTTCGTGGATGGAGGACAGCGGGCTTGCGGCCAAAGCGTCCGGCGTCGAGTTGCTGGAACTTGGGCTCGAAGCCGATCAAAGTGACTTCCGCAGCCGCCGGCTTGTCATCGAGAATTCGCTTGAGCATGGTCAGGACGGATGGTCCGATGCTGCGCTGAGCCCCCGAGTGCTGCCAGATCAAAGCCACGTGGCTGGCCTTCCAGGGCGCGTCTTGCGCGGGAAGGGCCAGGGCCAGCAGCAGGGCCAACATCAGTTCAGGAAAAACGTACGGTAGAGAGTGTCGCGCTTTACCGGTCGGAATCCGGCATCCCGGATCACCTGGCGCAACTCCTCTTCGTTGGTCCGGTTGACGCATCCGGCCGCGCTGACCACGTTTTCCTCGATGAGAATACTGCCGAGGTCATTTCCACCGAAGCGCAGGGCTACTTGTCCAAGCTGGATACCGGGTGTGAGCCAGGAAGCCTGGACATTCCAGATGTTGTCGAGGAATAGCCGGGCGATGGCCAGCGTCTTCAAATAGTCGGCCCCGGTGGCTTCCTCCTTGATGAAGCGGCCCAGAGAAGTTCCCTCACGCTGGAACATCCAGGGGATGAAGGCGGTGAAGCCTCCGGTTTCCTCCTGAAGATTACGGACGCGCTCGAAGTGGCGGACGCGATGCTCGATGGTCTCACCGCAACCGAACATCATGGTGGCGGTAGTGCGCATCCCTAACTGATGTGCCGTGCGATGGACCATCAGCCATTCTTCGGTGTTGCACTTCAGGCGGCTGATGCGCTGGCGGACTTCGTCGTCGAGGATCTCCGCGCCGCCGCC
>CAYPHP010000752.1:0-2640 GCA_964410045.1 uncultured Acidobacteriota bacterium
ATCACCCGGCCATCCGCCGCCAGATACACGACGGTCTGGCCCTCACGGCGAAGGGCCTCGACGTGGGCGGTGAGCGTGTCGACGGGAATCTCCATGCGGCTCATCATCGCCGCGTTGCCCAGCGCCACGACGCGGCCGTCTACTTGTCCGCTGATACCCTTGCCCGGCAGGTAGCGGAAATCCCGAACTATCGCCGGTTCCACCCCGCGCTCGCGGGCGGCAGCCAGAATTGCCCCGGCCAAAGGATGCTCACTGCTGACTTCGAGCGATGCGGCCAGGCGCAGCAGCGCCGCTTCATCCACGCCCTCGGCCGCGTCGATGGTCACCACGCGCGGTTTGCCTTCCGTGAGCGTGCCGGTCTTGTCGATCACCAGCGTATCGACCTTCTCCAGAATCTCCAGAGCCTCGGCGTTCTTCACCAGAACGCCGGCGGTGGCTCCGCGACCGGTGCCGACCATGATGGACATCGGCGTGGCCAGACCCAGCGCGCAAGGGCAGGCGATGATCAGCACCGAAACGGCTGCGAGCAAGGCAAAGGCCAGGCGCGGTTGCGGACCGAACATGGCCCAGATCACGAAGCTGGCGGCCGCGATCGCTACCACGGCGGGCACAAACCACGCCGACACGCGATCGGCGACGCGCTGGATCGGGGCGCGGCTGCGTTGAGCTTCGGCCACCTGACGCACGATCTGGGCCAGCAGCGTCTCGCTGCCCACGCGCTCGGCCAGCATCACGAAGCTGCCGGTGCCGTTCACGGTGCCTCCGGTGACCTTGGCGCCTGCCGACTTTTCCACCGGAATCGGCTCACCCGTGACCATCGACTCGTCCACCGAACTCGTGCCTTCGAGGACCACGCCGTCTACCGGGACCTTCTCCCCGGGCCGCACACGGAGCCGGTCGCCGGGCCGAACTTGATCCAGGGGAAGCTCGGCATCGCGATTGTCGCGGATCACCAGCGCCGACTTGGGCGCCAGACTGAGTAGCGCCTTCAACGCGCTTGACGTTCTAGAGCGCGCCCGCAACTCCAGCACCTGCCCGAGCAGAACCAGCGTGGTGATCACCGCGGCAGCCTCGAAGTAAAGCGGCAGGCCGTGGTCGTGATAGCCGAAGGAGTCCGGGATCAGTCCAGGCAGCAGGATGGCCACCAGGCTATAGCCAAAGGCTGCGGAAGTGCCCATAGCGATGAGCGTGAACATATTCAAGCTTCGGTTGAAGATTGATTGCCAAGCTCTTATGAAAAAAGGCCAACCACCCCATATGACGACAGGGGTCGTCAACAGCATTTCCGCCCAGCGTCCGCCGGGGATCTTCATGCTCATCGCCGACACGGCCACCGGGATGGTGAGCACCAGGCAGATCCAGAAGCGCCGGGACATGTCCACCAGTTCCGGGTCCGGACCCTCGTCGAGATCCAAGCTGATGGTCACGGGCTCGAGCGCCATGCCGCACTTGGGGCACGATCCAGGACCCTTTTGCACGATCTCCGGATGCATAGGGCAGGTGTAGTCGACGCCCGCGGCGGCAGGCGGAGGGGCCGGCTTCGGCGAAAGGTAGCGGTCAGGGTTCGCCTTGAACTTCTCCAGGCAACCGGGATTGCAGAAGTAATACGTGGTTCCCTTGTGGGTATGCTGGCCCGCCGCGCGGGCCGGGTCCACGTCCATACCGCACACCGGGTCCTTGGCAGTGGCGACTGGCTTGGGCTTCATGGCCATCCCGCCGATTCCCACCAGTCCCGGCGGGGCTTGCAGATAGCGCGCGGGCTCGGCCTTGAACTTTTCGAGGCACGAGGTGGCGCAGAAGTAGTAGGTCTTGCCGTCATGGGTGTGCTGCCCCGCCGCGCGGGCTGGGTCGACCGTCATGCCGCAGACGGGATCCTTCATCGACGAAGGCCCCGAGGCCGTACTGCAAGAGGAAGACGGCCAAGCAGAACCTTGACCGCCTCACGTGCCAGCTTCAGCGCCTTGCGCGCCTCGCCGGGAGTGGGATCCCGCTCTTCGCCGGGATAGCGGCCAGCGACGGCGAATTTGGTGAGGTACGCTACGCGAAACATCACCAGCTCGACGGTGCCATCCATCTCTGAACAACGCCGCCCGAGTTGATGCAGATCGTGCGTTCTCTTCAGTGGCGCGTCGTGCCAGGTGAGAAAACCTTTGAGCCCCTTCTCGACAGCTTGTTGCGCAAAGAACATGACCCTCCCGGTCAGAGGAGGAGTCAGGCGCAGCAGCGCTGCTGCGCCACGAAGATCCCCGCCAGCCTCGACAAACCAAACACGGGTTTCGGTGATCCGCCGTTCGCCCACAAAGGGCATAGAGCAACATGCCCTCCCCTGCAACGGTCGTTGAAAGCGAAGCCTTCAGGCACAGCCGTTCCTCGAAATACCGCTTTCTCCACACCAGAACGTCCACAGGTGCATCCACGCTCCATAAGGCCTGGTAAGCACGCCCGGAATCTCGTTGCCTCTTGGTGGCGCCGTCAGGGACGATCACCAGCAGGTCATAATCGCTGTCCGGAGTAGCTTCCCCTCTGGCCGCGGAGCCAAACAGATAGATCTTCTCCGGCTGGTACGTGTCCACCAAACGGCGCACGATTTCCTTGAGCACCGGATTCCTCGTGGTCGGCTTGACGGACTTGGCAGCCATG
>CAYPHP010000753.1:0-2637 GCA_964410045.1 uncultured Acidobacteriota bacterium
ACAGGGTGGCAGACCGCCTGAGGTGGGGTTCTAGAGGGAAAAAGCTCCCGGCGCGCGCCGATGGAGCCGCCCCTCCCCCCGTTTCAAACCGGCGTCAACTCGGACGTATGGACTCGGCATCTCCCAAACCCCGGGAGTTCGCGGATTCTCCAACCAGATGGCACGAACCACCGCAGCGGCGAAGGAGTGCGGTCGGAGTCAAGACCGCTCTGTGAACCGCTCGCTGTTAGGGCGTGATTGTTAAGGCAATTCAGAACGCTTCCCCTGACTGCGTGGGGTGCAGAGAACCCAGTTTACGGATACGACGGGGTCACCCTGTCCGCTCGTCGTGCTGGACATCGGCGCGATCGACGCTCACCAGGCGACCGTGCTGGTTCCACGTGAGCGCCAGCAACACGTATGGGATCGCGTCGCCGAGGCCGGCACACAAGTCCACCACCAGATCCGGCCGGTCACGGCGGATCAACACGTAGATAACCTCTGCGTCGGTGCGATAGAGGAACCGGCGCCCCGCGCACTGTGGCGCTTGCCGCTGATGCCCAAGGAAGCCGCAGACGGGCGAAGGGTGCACGTGATCGGGCACGGCGCGTCCAACCGAAGGATAATAAACAGGAACTTGCTTCCTTGACGCAGCTTGAAAGTTAGCCGGCCCAAGGCGCCCGGCCATGGAGAAATCGCCTCTTCCGGCATTTCCAGGGGACTCTTCATTGGCTACGAGAGAGGTCAAGGTTCCCCAGATGCAATAGGATATCCGGTTTCAAACGTTACCGAATTGCACTTGGATCGACACATCGGACGCTTGCCAGCGGTGCCCCATTCTGTATTATTACCCGGCAAGAACTCATCTAAGGAATGCGTTCCGAAACCTGTGTTCACAAGCTTTCTCTCAAAGCTACTGTTGTTTGTCGCGTACGGTGCCGTGACGTACCCACAACAGGTCGCCCTCGCCAGCAACATGGACGGCGGTCTTTCGCAACAAGCAGCTCCCCCGATCATTGTAACGCCGCCAGAAATAACGCGTCTCGCTCCAGCGACCAAAATCAACCAGTTGATTGGAGATTTTGACCGGCAGTTCCAGCGACTGACGGAGAACCTCACGTTCCAACGTTATCAATTGCCGAGCACGGATCTGGGTGTTTCTTTCCAACATCAAGGCCGGACCTATGTGGCCTTCGGCGATTCGGTGGCAAGTCGCGACCCGCTGGCATGGAGTGAAGATACGGATCCGGAGGATGGTTTCTCGTTACGATTCCAAACAAACAATAATGGTTCCTGGAAACCGATCACAATCCCCGGAATCACTCAGGGGGCCCTGGAAGTGCCGGTTGAAGGAATCAGCCTGAGCAACTTGATGTATTTATGGCACACGACCGATTCCACTTAGAGCCAATGCCTGTAAGTAATTCAAGGAAGAGTGGAAGTGATTTGGAACTCCGTAGGGCCGTTCTGATCGGTGTTTTCCCGCAAACGCGGCCAACTGCTGACCGGTTGCCGCACGGCCCGTGGACACGAACGTTGGCGCCGTGGCGCGATGGCGTTCTCCGCAATGTCCCGCATCACGGCTTGAGTGAGTCGCCGGATTTGGTCGGCCGACAGAATGCCTCCCGAGTGTTCGATGACCATCCAGAGCGACTGCACTCTCTGAAGGGTCTTGGAAAAACTGATGCGCAACACCTCCACTCCGCCCCGTTGTCCCGCCGCAATGCGTTCCTGTGCCACCACGGCGTAGGCGATCAACAACGCGGCCAACTCCTGCCCGGCCGTTTCCGGGGTGTGGCTCCGCAGCCGGTTCCCACCGCGCATCTCCACCTTCAATTCCCGGTAGAACACCTCCTCCTCCCACCGCTTACCGTAGAGTTTCAACAACTCCTGGGCGGGATAGGCTCTCCAGTCCGTCAGGTGGGTCCACAACCGCACCCGCGTCCACGCTCCTCCCGGTCGCCGCACCTTGCCTGCCACTTCGCGCAGTTCCCAGCGTTGCTCCCCGTCCCTGACCTCGCTCCGCAAGCTGCCGTCGGGGTTCTTCCCCAGCACCGTCGCTTGGATCGTGCTCCTGATCCGCAGCAGGAACTCCCGCCTGGCTCCGATCAACTGCCCCATCACCGGCCGCACCCCGTAGTGTCGGTCTCCGAGCACCAGCGCGTCCTCGGGGATCTTGTCCAACACTTCCCTCGCCAGCACCGTCTCGGACTCGCCTTGGATCCCGAGGGCCGCGGCGATCGGATTGCGCAATCCCAACTCCACCAGAACGCACATTCCCACCTTCGCAAAGGCAGCCGGCCCCCGCCGGCTCTTGGCTTTGGGCATCACCTCCCGGATCTGGGGGGTGTTAACCACCGACATCTGGCTCCCATCGATGGCCACCAACCGCTTGCCCCGATAGAACGCCTCCGGATGGAGATCGACCCGGGCTTTGGGCCCCAAGGCCGTCTCCAGGATCCAGTAAAAGGGCTCCAACCCAATCCGGGTCCGCCGTTGGGACAACGCCGAATCACTGATCTTCACCTTTGCCGTCTGTTTCACGCTCTCAGCCAGGGTGCCAGAACCTTGAAGTGCTTGGAAGGCCATCGAACGGACCAGGTTGGCGGCGCTGAGTTGCGGCGGCCTCCGCACACCGGGCCCGTAGGCCTCGAAGAT
>CAYPHP010000754.1:0-2627 GCA_964410045.1 uncultured Acidobacteriota bacterium
ATGGAGCGCCGCGGATGGGTTGCGGCCGCGTGGGAGGAATCCGCCAAGGGGCGTCGCCGCCGTTGTTACCGCCTGACTCCCGATGGCCGCCGGAGGCTACAGCCTTTGCGCCGGGAATGGCGCGAGTTCTTTCGCGCCCTGAACCGGCTCGCAGGATTGGCCGATGCCTGATTGGGAAAGACTCGTTGCCGAGCGGTTGGGGCACCTCAAGCTCCCGCCAGAGGAGCGCCGCGAAGTGATCGTCGAGATCGCCGCGCATCTTGAAGAGTGCTACCAGGGATTGCGTGACGCCGGCAGTCCCGATCCGGAAGGCTACACGCTGGCGCAGGTCCGCGACTGGAATGCGCTGTGCCGCAAGATCCGGCGAGCGAAGGAGGGTCGTATGAGTTTCGCGTGGAAGGTCATCATGCCGGGCTTGGCGGCTCTGTTCCTGGCACAGATCGCGCTGTCGCTGAGTCTGCGCGCTCTGGCTCCGCTCGTCGGCAAGCCGATCGAAGTGCATTTCCATGTGGACGCCTCACACGGTGCGTTCTACTATCCATGGCTGCTCACACTGCCGCTGGCTGGCGCGCTGGGTGCCTGGCTGGCCCGCCGCGCAGGGGCTAGCACCGGGCAGCGGCTCGCGGCAGCACTGTTCCCAGCAATTTTTGTTGTCGTCGTGAGCACCCTGTTCGGGGTTGTCGCGCTCGTCTCGCAACGGCTTTTCTCGGAGTTCAAGTTGGCCAACCAAGCCACGGTCTTCCTTTATTGGGTGATCGCGCCGGCGATCGCCTGCGCGATCGGCGCGTGGCCATTCCTATCAGGTAAGTCTCAGCAAACCGCAAACGCGCCGCCCAGCGACGCCGCCCGCGCATGAAAAGACGCGCACTCATCTGCCTGTTGGTCGCTTGGAGCACCCTTCTTCCTGCAGAACCCCTGCGTGTCCTGTTCATAGGAAACAGCTTCACTTTCATGAACGACCTGCCGCAACTGACGGCCCGGCTTGCCGCCTCGGCGCGTCCGCCGAAGAAGCTCGAAACGCAATTCGTCGGCGAAGGCGGCGCAACCCTGAAGCGCCACTGGGAGGCCGGGAATGCGCTCGACGCGATCCGCAAAGGGAAATTGGACTATGTGGTGCTGCAGGATCAAAGCACCCTCGGCCTGGGCGTCCGCGACCCATCGATGTTTCACACCTATGCCCGCCAGTTCGATGCCGAGATCAAAAAGGCAGGCGCGCGGACCGTGTTCTTCCTGACCTGGGCACGCCAGGATTCCCCCCACGAACAGGCGCTCTTGACCAACGCTTACGTGAGCATTTCTGAGGAATTGAAGGCCGCCCTCGCGCCGGTCGGCGTGGCCTGGCAGATGGCCTTGAAGGAGAATCCCAACCTCGTCCTTCACCACAGCGATGGAAGCCACCCCGGCGCGGCGGGAAGTTATCTTGCTGCCTGCGTGTTCTACGCCGTGCTCTTCTCCAGCAGTCCCGAAGGCCTCAGCCGGGACAATCAAAGCGCGGAAGACGCCGCGTTTCTCCAGCGCATCGCCTGGCAGACGGCCAAGGACCCCAACGCCGTGAAGGTCCAACCGGTTGAGGTCCCTGCCGCCAAGGTCCGGCCGGCAGCGACGGCTGCGGCGCTGGAGCGTGGTCGCGCCATCTTCGAGGCGGCGCAGAAGGCGGCCGGCGGCCGGGAACGGCTTCGAGGAGTTCGAGACGTCTCCGTGACCTTTTCGGGCAAGTGGATCACCCCTCAAGGCGACGTGCCCATTGAAGCCCACGACACGATGGTCTTTCCGGCGCTGGCGCGCAGCGAGTTTCAAGCTTCGGCCGGCGGCCAAATCGTCAGCATTGTCAGATTCTTCGACGGTCTCAGTGGCTGGGAGAAGACGCCCCAGGGGCTGCGCGACATGCCCGATGTCCAGAAGCAGGTCTACCGCGCCGAAGCCATGCGGAACACGCTCAGCCTGCTTCGAGGCGAGGGTGACTTCAGCGTGCAGTTTGAGAAACGGGAGAAGGTCGGGGAAGCGGACGCCGAGGTCATCCTGATCACCAAGAAGGGCCAGGACATTCGCATGTACATCGAAGCCGCCACCGGCATGGTCCTGAAGAAGGCCTTTCGAGGAATGGGGACGGGCGGGATGGCCGACATCGAGGAAGCCTATTCCGATTACCGTGAGATCGCTGGAATCCAGGTCCCGTTTCGCGTCGAGCGCACCCAGAACGGTAGCCCGCTCACGCAATTCACCGTCAAGGAAGTGAAATTCAACACCGGCGTGGATCCGGCGGAGCTGGCCAAGAAGCCGCAGTAAGCCGTCGCGAATCGCGCCAGGCTTCGCGACGCGTTCCGCAACAGCGCGGTAGCTCTCCGCAGCACTGGGGGTTTTTGCTCACCCAATCAGCCAAAGCGATTGATTCAACGGCATTTAGTTTGGCATCCGGCGTGCCCTTCCTCCACTGGAGGCCCGCAAGCCATGAACTGGAAAGAGGACTATCGCCGGAAGACGACCACGGCGGAGAAAGCCGTGGAGATGGTGAAGTCAGGCGACCGCATCTACATCCACCCCGGATGCGCGGAGCCGGAGATCCTGACGCAGGCGCTGCTGCAGCGCGCCGATCACCTGCACGACGTGGAGTTGATCCACCTGATGGC
>CAYPHP010000755.1:0-2623 GCA_964410045.1 uncultured Acidobacteriota bacterium
AGGTACTCCACCAGTTCCTCCGGCCTGCGCTTCATTTCCGCCAGCGTTGTAGTTCCGGAAAACAG
Organism: uncultured Acidobacteriota bacterium; assembly: GCA_964410045.1. Classification (GTDB taxonomy): domain Bacteria; phylum Acidobacteriota; class Terriglobia; order JAJPHL01; family JAJPHL01; genus CAYPHP01. The sequence continues at coordinate 66 of CAYPHP010000755.1, forward strand.
ATCCGCCCCAGCGCGCTCGATCTTCACGTGGATTCCCGTTGAAGGTGCGAGCGCTTCCCGAGTCACCAGAATGGCCGGACCCAGCGCGCACGACCCGTCGTAGATCTTGGCTTGCGGAAGGTACAGGGGATTCTCCCCCTCAATATCCCGCGAACTCATGTCGTTCCCGATGGTGTACCCAAGGATCTTGCCGCGCGGCGACACCAGCAAGGTCAACTCCGGCTCTGGTACATTCCATTTCGAGTCGCGACGGATACGTACCGCGGCCTCAGGTCCGACGACCCGGTGCGGTGTGCTCTTCATAAAAAGCTCAGGACGATCGGCGTGATAGACGCGGTCGTAGAAGCTACCGCCGCCGGCCTCCTGCGACTCGGCCATCCGCGCGGACCGGCTTCGATAGTAGGTGACGCCGGCCGCCCAGACCTCCTGGCCTTCAATCGGCGCGAGAAGCGTCCGGGGAAGGTCTGACGAAGTGCTGTCATTCCCCAGGCTTTCCAGGTATTCGTACAGGTCTTCGCGCGCCGTCAAGCGGTCGGCTGGAGGCACCTCGAAGCAGAGGCCGTTGCGCGTCTTCAGCATCCAACAAGTGAGAGTGCGGTAGAGCAGCAAGCTCGCTCCTTTAGGCTCGCGGTTTTGAAAGCAAGGCCTGCCTTCCAGCCGCGAGGACCGTAAGGATGGAGTCTACATCAAAGACGCTGCCGCCCCACGTTCCGCCGCTGGCGTCCTGCAGCGCCGCCCACAGGCGCGTATCGTCGGGTAGGGCCTTATCCGCCGCGAGGTCCGGACGCATCGCGCGTGCCGCCAGCACCCGGGTTCCTTCGACCGCGCCGAAGATCCGGCCCGCCTCGCCCACAAAGTTCACCGACCCTTCCAGCTTCTTACGGTCAACGATGATCTCGATCATGTCGCCGTCGCGCAACTTGCCGATCGGGCCGCCTGCCAGCGCTTCGGGTGAGACGTGGCCAATGCAGGCGCCAGTCGAGAATCCGCTGAAGCGCGCGTCCGTGAGCACGGCAACGTGCTTGCCGAAGGCCAGATAGCGCAACGCGGAAGTGAGTTGCGAAGTCTCCTCCATGCCTGCACCCATCGGTCCCCGGCAGCAGAGCACCAACACGTCGCCGGGTTGAATCCGCTTGTCCTTGATTGCGGCGATGGCCGCAGGCTCGCTCAGAAACACTTTGGCGGGCCCGGTCTTGCGATATACACCGTCGGCGTCGATCACCGTCGAGTCGATGGCCGTGCTCTTGATCACCGAGCCTTCCGGCGCGAGGTTGCCGTGCGGAAAGCACACCGTGGAAGTCAGCCCGCGGCGCTCGGCGGATTCTGGGGAAAGAATCACATCATCCGGATCGACGCCGTCACGCCGGCGAAGCAGCGCACGCAGCTTCGCCCGGCGTTCTGAATTTTCCCAATCATCAAGCTGTTCTCCGAGCGTCCGGCCGCTGACCGTCAAGGCCTGGGTCTGAAGCAGTCCGGCGCGGCGCAGGTGCAGCATCACTTCGGGAACTCCGCCGGCGAGAAACACCTGAACGGTCGGATGGTTCTTCGGTCCGTTGGGCAGGGCGTCCACCAGGCGCGGGACCAGGCGGTTGATGCGCGCCCAATCTGCGGCCACCGGACGGCGCAGTCCCGCGGCATGGGCGATCGCCGGAACGTGCAGGATCAGGTTGGTCGAGCCTCCGAACGCGGCGTGGGTCACCATGGCGTTGTGCAGTGCGGCGTCGGTGAGGATGTCGCGCACGCGGAGTCCGCGGGATTCCATCTCCAGCAGCGCGCGCGCCGAACGCCGAGCCATGTCCAGCCAGATCGGCTGGCCCGACGGTGCCAGCGCCGAATGACCCAAGGCCAGTCCCAGCGCCTCGGCCACCACTTGCGACGTGGCCGCTGTCCCCAGGAACTGGCAGCCTCCGCCTGGCGATGCGCAGGCGCGACAGCCTAGGTCCGCAGCTTGTTCCAACGTCAATTCGCCATAGGCATATCGCGCCCCGATGGTCTGTACGCGACCGGCATCTTCACCTGTTTCCGGGATCAGGGTGACGCCGCCGGGCACAAGCACGCACGGGAGGTCGTGCATCGCAGCCAGCGCCATCATCATCGCCGGCAGGCCTTTGTCGCAGGTCGCCACGCCCAGAACCCCGCTGCGCGTCGGCAGGGAGCGGATCAGGCGGCGGAATACGGTCGCGGCGTCGTTGCGATAGGGGAGACTGTCGAACATCCCAGTGGTTCCCTGCGTCCGCCCGTCGCAGGGATCGGTGCAGGCGCCCGCGAAAGGAATCGCGCCGGCGGCCTTGACCTCACGCGCCGCGGCGTCCACCAGCAGGCCCACTTCCCAATGACCGGTATGGTAGCCGAGCGCCACCGGCGAGCCATCAGCGTCACGCAGGCCGCCGTGCGTGGACAGGATCAGGTACTCTTTCCCGCCCAGCGCTCCGGGATTCCAGCCCATCCCGGCGTTCTGGGACCAGCCGAACAGGTCGCCCGAGGGGCGCTCGCGCAGCATTTCCGCGCTCAGCGGAAGCGAGCCAGACGGACCGGCAGCCCGCGAAGGCACGTCGAAG
>CAYPHP010000756.1:0-2603 GCA_964410045.1 uncultured Acidobacteriota bacterium
AGATCCGCTGGGGGTGTATCCATGCGGCTGCGTGGCCAAGGTGATGTCCAGGTTCACCACGCCCGGTTGCACCACGGCGCGCTGATTCTCGTAGTCCAGTTCGAGGATCTGGTTCATTCGCGCGGTGCTCAAGACGATGCCGCCGCTCAACGGGATGGCTCCTCCGCTCAAGCCAGTTCCGGCGCCGCGGGCTAGCAGCGGTATGTTCTCCGCGGCAGCCAGCTTCACGATGGCCACTACTTCGTCGGTTGTGGATGGGAAGACGACAGCTTCGGGCCTGGACTTCTGCAGTCCGCCGTCGTACTCGTACATCATGATGTCGTCGGGACGGTCCAGAACGGCTTGCGTTCCGACAATGCTTTGCAGGCGCTCGCCGATGCTCCCCATACGCAACTCATTCTAGCAGGCTAAGGGCGGGCGCGGGGGCCCGCCCCTACGCTTGGGTCTTCTAGGGGCGGGGCCCGGTCCCCGCCTTATTTTGCATCGAGCAGGAACTTCAGAACACACGCGTTGAACTCTGCTGCCCGCTCTTCAAAGAGCATATGAGAGCCGCCGGGGATTACTTCAAGACGGGCCCTGAGCGCAGCCGCCAGTGCCGGTGCAGAATCGACGGAAACTTGACGGTCGCGGTCGCCCCACACGAGCATTGTCGGATGGGGCCACTGCGCAGGCAAAGGAGGCAGGTCCAGCCGGGAGAAGAATCGACGTAGTTCCAGGCTGAGCGTGGGACGGCTGAAGGGCTTGACGTATAGGTCCACGGTCTGGCTGGTCACCAGCTTCGGATCGGCATAAAGGCGGCGCTTCAGAACGAACTTCGTCAAGGGTCGCCGGAACGGTTGCATCAGTCGATACAGCAGTTCCCCGGCCGCGCTGGCGGCCAACCAGATCCGCACGCGTGGCGGTTTCCAACACGGATGGACCGGCGCTGCCAGGACAACGCGGTCCACGCGTTGCGGTTGGGCGGCGGCAAGGGCCAGCACTGCGCCGCCGCCGGCAGATACGCCCACAAAATGGCTGCGCGCGATTCCCTGCGCGTCAAGCCAGTCTGCAAGCCATCTGGCGGCGTCGCTGATCGGAAGAATTGGCAGATCGGGCGCATGGACCTTGAAGTGCTCAGAGAAGGCGGGGACGTTGAATCGCCAACTTGCGGAGTTGGCCACCAGTCCGTGGACCAACACCAGCGGGACGTTCTGTTGGTCCATACGAGGCCATTGTAACAAGCGCGTTCGCCGCGATAGTCTGATCTCTCGATGAGTGAACGACTCTACCTGGGGATCGATGGCGGCCAGAGTTCCACGGTCGCGCTGATTGGCGATGAGCACGGCGTCGTGCTCGGCCTCGGCCAAGCCGGGCCGGCCAATCACGTAAAGGCCCGTGGGGGACCGCGCAAGTTGAAGCGCGCCGTGGTCGGCGCGGTCGGAGCCGCTTGGACTCACTCGCCCATGGCCGGTAAGCGCCGTCCGCCGTTCGAAAGCGCGTTCTTCGGTATGACCGGCGGTCCGGAAGACAAGGCCGCCATCCTCGAGCAGATTATCCGGGCCCGCCGCATGGAGGTGACCCACGATGCGGTCACCGCGCTGATGGGCGCCACCGAAGGCCGTCCTGGGATCATCGTCATCTCCGGCACCGGTTCGATCTGCTTTGGCATGAATGCCAAGGGACAAACCGCGCGGGCCGGCGGATGGGGTTACGTCTTCGGCGACGAGGGCAGTTCCTTCGACATCGCTCGGCGGGCTCTGCGCGCCGCGCTGGCCATGGAAGAAGGCTGGGGACCGTCCACGGTGCTGCGCGATTGGATCCTGCGCTTCTCCGATGCCCGGACCATCAACGACGCGATGCACTGCTGGTACACCGACGACTTTCCGCGCTCGCGCGTGGCGTCATTCTCGCGATTAGTGGATCAGGCGGGCCGCGAGGGCGATCGGGTGGCTCGCGGCATTCTGCGCGACGCCGGCCATTTCCTGGCCTCGCTGGTGGAGCGGGTCCGCCCGCGCGTCTTCAAGCGGAACGAGGAAGCCATCGTTTCCTACATCGGCGGCACGTGGCACAGCCGCATCGTGCTCGACCGCTTCCGCAAGCTGGTTCGCGCGCAAGGACTGAACCGCGTGGTTGCGCCGGCCTTGGGACCCGCGGCAGGCGCTCTTTTGGCCGCCTATCGCGCCGCCGGACGTCTTGACGTGAAACTCAAGAACCTGCCGCCCGACTTGTGATCCGCATTTCGTACACCATCGGCAAATAAGGATTCCCTTCCCCCGTCGGGCATCGAAAACTCCGCACTACTTTGTGACGGCCGAATTCGCCTCCGCTCAGCGTAGCGGCCAGACGGTCCTGTCCGGCCGACTCGAACGACCATCGCTGCGTCCAGGGAAACACGGTCGCCTGGATCACGCTCGCGGGCAAGCCTTCCTGCTCTCCGGCGGCGATCTGGTCCGACACCCAACGCAGGAAGTCCAGCTTCTGTTGCAGGAGCCGCTTCGGATCATGGCGCGACGCCATCACGCCGAGTCCTTGCTCCCGCAACCCGGCCAGGACATCCTCACGCAGCGTGTGTACGTGGCCGTGGCCTTCCACCATGATTTCGATTTCCAACTCCAGCAGGCGTT
>CAYPHP010000757.1:0-2589 GCA_964410045.1 uncultured Acidobacteriota bacterium
ACTACCTCGGGTATCCGGGAGTCGCCGCGCTGGCCGGCGAACACCCCGACGCGGCGCGCCTGGGACTGCGGCTCAAGAAGCTGGGCAATTCCATCCAGGAAGTGATTGGCGGACGCGCGGTTCATCCCGTCAACCCAGTGGTGGGCGGATTTGGGAAGCTGCCGACGATCGAGCAGTTAGCGGCGCTGCGCGAGGATCTGCGCGCGGCGCGGGATGCCTGTCCGGCTGTGGCCGGGTTGGTGGCTTCGCTGCCTCCCGCGGAATTCGTGCGCCAAGAAACCGCCTTTGCGGCCATGCGCTCCCCGGGTGTGTACGGCTATTACACCGGTGACCAAATCGTGGTCCTCGCCAACGGGACGCGCCAGATGCTGCCGGCTTCCGACTACCGGCGCTTCAGCAACGAGCGGGCGGTGCCCCATTCGCACGCCAAGCACAGCACGTTCGAGGGGCGCCCGTTCATGGTCGGATCCCTGGCCCGCCTGACCGCCAACCCGGAGATCCTGAGCGGCGAACTCGCCGGATTCGCGGCGCAGATTGGACTCTCTCTGCCGAGCCAGAATCCAATGGACAACAACAAGGCCCAGGCCTTGGAGCTGATCTTCGATATTCAGTACTCCCTCAAAGTTGTGGAAAGCATCCTGGCCGAAGGGTTCCGGGACGAAGAACGCGTCCCCGTACGGCCTCGGGCCGGCACGGGCACAGCGGTCACCGAGGCGCCGCGCGGTCTCTTGTTCCACAGCTACACCTACGACCAGGAAGGCCGGATCACCGCCGCCGATATCATCACTCCCACCGCGCTGAACGCCGCCAGCATCGAGGCCCACTTGCGGCGTGCGGCCGAGCAGAATGGCGGCGATGACGATGCCGCCTTGACCCGGAAGCTGGAAATGGTCACCCGGGCCTACGACCCCTGCATCTCCTGCTCCGTGCACCTGCTCCGCAAGCGCCATGCAGCTTGACCTGCCTCTTCGCCAACGCTCGCTCAAAGCCAAGCTCATCTCCACGTACCTGGTGATTCTGGCGATCGGCGGGTTGGTCACCTCCGTGGTGGGATCCTACATCGTTAGCTCGGCGATCATGACCCAGGTGCGCCGGTCGGTGCAGCGAGACCTGAGCACTGCCCGCACCCTGTACCAGCAGGAGATCGAACGGCTCCGGCTTACGCTGGCCCTGTTGGCCTCCCGAGCCACGATCCAGGGCCAGTTGACCGGCGGTCCACAGCCCTTGCTCCGCCAATTCCTGGAAGAGACGCGCCGGCAGGTGGGCTTCGATTTCCTGACTCTCACCGACGCCACCGGCCGGACCGTCTTGCGCGCCACGCCGTCGCCCGTGAAAGGTGACGATGCTTCTACCATTAGTGTTGTCAGGGCCGCCTTGGCGGGCCAAGTGGCCACCTCGACCGAGATTCTCTCCGCGGAACAACTTGAACGCGAAGATTCCCCGCTGGCGGCGCGCGCCCGCATCAGAATCTTGCAGACCCCGCGAGCCTACCCCACCGATCGGGTCGAGGAAACTTCCGGAATGGTCCTGATCGTTGCCGTGCCCGTTCGCACGCAGCAGGGTGAGTTGCTGGGCGTGTTGTACGGCGGATCGCTCCTGAGCCGGAACTTCACCATCGTGGACCGGGTCTTGGAACTGGTTTCGCAGGGCGAACGCTTCGACGGCCACATCGGCACCGCCACAATTTTTCAAGGCGATCTACGGATCTCGACCAATGTCCGGACAGCATCCGGTGATCGGGCCATTGGCACGCGCGTGTCCGTGGAGGTCTTTGATGCCGTGTTGCTTCAGGGCCAGAGCTGGCTCGGCCGCGCCTTTGTGGTCCGAGACTCCTACATCAGCGGCTACGAGCCCATCCGCAACTACGAAGGCAAGATCGTCGGGATGCTTTATGTCGGTCTTCTGGAGGCCGCCTATACCACCATCCGAAACCGGGTGATTCTGTCTTTCTTTACCATCGCCACGATCGGCTTCATCCTGATCATTGCCGTGACCTATCGCGAGATCCGCGACATTACGCGGCCGGTCGCCCAAATGGTGGCCGCGACTCAAAATATCGCTCAAGGTCGCTTCGACCAGGAGGTGGAAGCCAAATCGCAAGGCGAGATTGCCTTGCTGGCCGAGTCGTTCAACACCATGCTCAAGAGCCTGCGACAAATGAAGGGCGACCTGGAGGAGTGGGGTCGCACCTTGGAGGAAAAGGTCGAGGAGCGCACTCGCGAGTTGGCGGCCATGCAGGCCCGCGTCTCTCAGTCGGAACGCCTGGCTTCGCTGGGCATGCTGGCGGCGGGGGTGGCCCACGAGATCAACAATCCTTTGGGCGGGATCCTGGCCCTGACGGCGCTGACTCTGGACGATCTCCCGCCCGACGATCCCAACCGCGAGAATCTCACGGAGGTGTTGCACCAAAGCCAGCGCTGCCGGGACATCGTCCGCGGCTTGCTGGAATTCTCGCGCCAGTCCAAGTTGCGGGCTGAGCCGGTGGATCTGAACAGGATTCTGCAAGACACGCTGGCGGTGATTTCCCCGCAATCGGCCTTCTTCAACGTGCGCATCGTCAAGGACTGGGACCCGCAACTGCCGCCCGTG
>CAYPHP010000758.1:0-2578 GCA_964410045.1 uncultured Acidobacteriota bacterium
CTCGGATTGCTTCTTAATCTGCTCGCTCACGACATCCGTCATCTTGTCCATCCATGCGGGGTCGGTGTGGGAGGGCAGCTTGAGCTGATTGTCCGGATACGGCGGCGCATCGTAAGCCGGGTAGTAGACCCAGTGATACGAGGACTGGTAACGATAGCCGTAACTGTTGTAGGCGTAGTCGTATTCCTTGCGCCGACTGTAGGCCGCCCAGCGCGTTGAGCCGTCGGCGTTCGCCGTTGGCCAGTAGTAGTAATCTCCGCTGGGATAGTAGCCGTCACTGTTCGGGGAACCAGCAGCGCCGGCAGCAAAGGCCAGAATCAAGAGAGCGCACAAAGACAAGAGAATCCGCATGGGATACCTCCCTAGTTTTTCTGCCAGGCTGCCAGGGCTTGCGTCCTTCGCGCCGAGGCGAACGGGAATACGAGGGACCAGTCAAACCGACTGATCGGAATGCCGGCGCACAAGGCCGCAATCCGGGGATCTTCAGGATAAATGCCTGATGCCTTCGCCACCGGCGGCAGCAGCTTCGTCAAATACTTCGCGGCCTTGTCCTCGCTCACCAGAAAGCCCAGATCGCGCATCGCGGCTTGCGGTGTCACCGCGTCATACCATGCCTCCGAGTAAATCTCTCCCAGGGCGCTGGAGGCGTGGACGACCACATCGGTCTGGTCTGGCAAACCGGCTTGCCACGGGCCCGTGATGCGCAGCACCGCAGCCATGTAATCATCGCGGCCAATCCGCAACGCCTTGTCCGCATTTCCTTGATAGCGGCCCTTCAACTGATCCAGCACATCGCCGATGGTCCGGTTCCGTTCGGAGAAATCGCCGAACACGCCGACATGCTTCAGGAGCGATTGAACGTCGTTGGCGACCGGCTGCCACCCCATCGAATCCTTCCTGGCCCCATGACAGCGGATGCACGAGATCGCCGATTGCAGCCTTGGCGAGTGCGGCTCCGGGACCGTCCGGTCCGCCACCACATCCACCGGGGCCTCATCCTGCAGCTTGTCCGCTGCATCAAAGAGGACGAAGCCGTGCGTGCCATCAGGGCGCTCGTAGATTACTTCCGTCGCATCATGAGCGAAGCGCACGAGGTTCAGGATGGGATGCGTGCCGATATCGACTCTTTTCTGTTTCAAGTCGCGGGTAATCATGACTAACCCGGTGTTGACCGAACGCCGCGACGACGGCGCGCTGAACCACAGGACAAGGCGTCCCCGGCCCGTGACGTTCGACCGGAACACCGCCGCTCGTTCGTCGGCCCTCCCAGCGTCCAGGAGCTTCTGGATGCCTCCGCGAATCCCCAGTGCGGCGAGGAAGTTATCCAGGTCCGTCTTCTCGCCGCCCTTGGTCATGTCACGGATGCCGCTCAGATCGTAGTACAGACCGCCGTAGACATCCTTGTACAGGCCGTCATCCTGCACGGTCGAAAGGGCGCGATAAAGGAAGTAGCGCGCATCCACGACCGGAGCAAGGCTCTTCGTCGCTATCTGAAGTTCAACGTGAGCTTTGGCGTCCAAGTGATGGCCGTTCACGCGAATGAGAGTGTCCGATTGCTTCATGGCCAGCGCATCGGCCAGTTTCATCTTCTTGAGAACCCGCTTGTCATTTTGCCAGCAGCTAACCGTGCATTCATGGCCATTGATCGACGTGAGCAACTCCTTCGAGACCTGATCCAAGAGACGGACCTGATCGGGTGTGATAAGGACCGAGAACGACGGGTCGAACTGGAACGCTTCCCAGAGTTCCAGGTAGGCCGGAAGCTGGTCGCTCGGGCACATCGCTCTCATGTCAATGCGGAGCAACCGGCCCTGGCCGACAACACCCGGTCTCGTAAAAACCGAAGCCCGGCTGACCTGGGCCAGCCCGAACACGTTCGCCTGGGCCTTGACCTTGAGCTCGTCACTGCCAGGCGCGCCCCACGGAAGCCAGAGGAAGCGGGTAAACGGCAGGTCTTCGTGCGGGAGTTGCTCAATGGTTTGCCGCGCAAGCAGCGACGCTTCGGGCGCGGTCGAGGACAGCTTGTACGCTGGCTCTTGCGCCTGCGACACGTGCGTTGCGACCGTGAGCAGTAGAACCTGAATCATGGAACCCAATGCCACTTGCCATCGACCATGAACTGCACCGAACTCCCCCGCTGCGATAGCACCGGCGCGCCGCCGTGATACCGTCGCGTCCAGCCTGACCTGCCCGAAGCTCCGGGCGTCAAATCGCCGTACTTGACCCACTGGTCGCCGATGAAGAATTGCCAGTTCTCTATGCCCTTGGTGGCACTCGGATGTCCGGCAATCGGCTTCTCGCCAATCCACACGCAATTCCAGCCATTCTGGTCAGGAAACCACGCGAGCCTGGATGCCGCAGCTGGCTTCACGTCGTATTCCAGTTCGGCTGGGTCGACCTTGCCCGTACCAGTCCCCTTGGTATTCCCGGCAGCAAGAATGGCTGCGAGTTCGGCTACGGCATCCGGTTCTTTTGGCACTGGCTTGGGGTCTACTTTCTTGGTGTCAAAAATCGACTTGGCCGGCTTCTTCGGAATCGGTTGAGGTGTGCTTTGCTTCGCTGGGCCGATCAGCCGACT
>CAYPHP010000759.1:0-2573 GCA_964410045.1 uncultured Acidobacteriota bacterium
CGGCCACACGCCCTTGTTTGTTGGCCGTGGTGCCCAGTGGAATCCACACCGGCCGTCCAGTCACCAGATGCACTTGCTCGGCGCAATCGCCTGCCGCGTACACGCCGGGTAGATTGGTCTGCATGCGGTCATCGACGGCGATCGCGCTGGTCGATCCGAGGGCTATTCCGGCGGACTCCGCCAGGTCCACGTTGGGGCGCAGCCCGGTTGCCACCACCACCACATCGGCGGGATGACGTCCCGATTCGGACATGACCTCGCCTTCCTTCACCGCCAGCGCGGGACATCCTTTCACCAGCAGAATGCCCTGCCCGGCCATGGCAGCTTCCACGCGTCCGGCGATCTCAGCGTCAAAGGCTTCCAGAATCTCCGGGCCCCGCTCCAGGACCGTCACTTCCAAGCCCCGCGTACGCAACGCCTCGGCCATTTCCAGCCCGATGTATCCGGCTCCGAGCACCACGGCACGCTTCGGGTGCTTCTCGGTGAGGAACTGCTGCAACGCCATCGTCCCGCCGAGCGTGTTGGCGTTGAATGCCGTTCGACATTCTGCATTCTGCATTCTGAATTCTGCATTAGCGCCCGTGGCCACAATCAGCCGGTCGAAGTGAAATGTCTTCTCCTGACCCGTCTCACGACCGACGGCGCGCACCCGCCGCCGGCCCATCTCGATCTCTACGGCCTCATGGCCCGTGAGCACTTCGATGTCGCGCTGCTCCCGGAAGAACGCCGCGTCGTGGATCACCAGGTCGGACGCCTCCCGCACTTGCCCGGCGAGATAGTAGGGTAGCCCGCAGGCGCTGTAGCTGATGTGCGGGCCCTTTTCGAGGACGGTGATGCTGAGATTGGGATCGAGGCGGCGAGCGCGCGACGCCGCAGTCAGGCCCGCGGCCACGCCGCCGATCACCAGGAGTCGGTTGGCGAACATCTATCTGAAGAGCGCCTTGGGAATCATGGCGTGGACGCCTTTCACGCCGTCCACGACCTGGGTAACGCGCAGATCCACAGCCAAGCTGCAGAGGGCGTAAGCATCCTGCGGAGTCATGCCGCGCACGGTCACCAGGTACTCGACAGCCTCGCGCGTGGCGCGGCGCGCGGCTTCGTCCAGAGTTTCGTGGAAGCCCATGGCGATCACGTGCGTGGGCGTCTCCGCGCGGGGCCACAGCAGCTTCATGTCTTTGCGAACGGTCAGCCGGAAAACGCCGGTCAGCGCCGATTCCAGGCCGCAGAGATCCACTTCGCCGTCGCCCTGGGTCAGGTGGCCGTCACCGGTGGAGAACAACGCGCCTTCGTGTTGGACGGGAATGTAGAGCGTGGTTCCGGCGACCATCTCCTTGTTGTCCAGGTTTCCGGCGTGGACGCCGGGAGGCGCGCTATTCACGCGTCCGCTGACTGGCGCAATGCCCATGCTGCCGAAGAACGGACGTAACGGGATGCGCACATTCGGCGCCATCGGCGCGATTCCGGCGCGCAGATCCACGTGAATCAACGTCGTGCGCGAAACAGGAAAGTCGTAAGGCAGAATCCCGGCCACCGGCGACTGGCAGTTGTATCCGTAGGTCGAGCGCGGCTCGACGGAGAGGATGTCCACCTGAAGCACGTCGCCTGCCTTGGCGCCCTCCACGGCCACCGGCCCGGTGAGGATGTGCGGTCCCGGCCCGCGCTCTTTCACCTGCGCGTAAATCTCGCGCAACTCGCGCAGGTTGTCGTCTTCCGGCGCGCCGAGCGGTCCCAGCACGGCGGGATTTCCGCTGGCCGTTTCCATGCGCACCGTTCCCCCGGACTTGATGGTCAGGACCGGCTTCGCCCCGGCGGCGTACGCGCCCCACTGGATATTGCCGGGGATGGCTTTCACCAAGGGAGGCTGGGGCGGCTGGGCGAACAGCGGAGCCGTGATTAAAACGAGAACCAAGCTTTTCATAGACCTTGGATCATACTACTATGTGAAGAAATCAGGTTTGGAGGCGCCGTGATGAAGAAATCCTTCATGGTGTGTCTGTTGATCGCTTCGGCTGCTCTCGCAGCACAGGAACCGGAGCGGCCCTCGTTGGCGGAAGCCGCGCGCAAGGCGCGGGAGAAGAAGGGCGAGCAGCCCAAAGCAACGCGAGTCTTCGACAATCAGAGCATGGGCAAGGGCACGGTCTCTTCCCCGCAGTCGTCCGCGCCGGCGCCCGATCCCAAGAGCACATCGGCGCGGCCGGTCCCGGCGAAGGCCACGTCCGAACTGGAACGGGAGTATCGCACCCGGTTTGCCAGCCTGCGCATCCAGCTCGTGACCGCAGAAGAGCGCGCCAAGATGCTGGCCGACGTGATGGCCAAGTACTCGCCGACCTCGGTCACTGTTGAGCACTACTATTACGACCCCAAAAAGTTGAAGGAAATCCAGACGGCCATTGATGCCAACAACAGCCTCATTGCGCGCCTGAAGAAGCAACTCGCCGACCTTGAAGAGGAGTTGCGGCGAAAGGGGCTGCCGTCCGGCTGGGCGATGTAGGACAGCCTGTCCAGCCTGTCCACTGCGAACCGGATCATTTAGATTCAGCGTGTTACAATAATCAGACCGACCATGTTCAATA
>CAYPHP010000760.1:0-2571 GCA_964410045.1 uncultured Acidobacteriota bacterium
ACGTGGCCTACTACACCCAGAAAGTCCTCATGACCGGCTTCGAGCGCACCGAGCTCCTCCTCACCCCAGAGTTCGTCGGCGGCGGACCACGGGGGTAGGCCCCACTTCCCTTCCCCACTCCCTCCTCACGACTCTCCGCTGGGAGCGTCGCCTCTCCCTAGAACGTCCACTGCAACCCTGCCGACAGCCCTTGAATATAGACGTTGCTGTTCACGAAGTTGAACGCGGGCCGCGCGGGGCCGACCAGCGTCCCCGGCCCGTTGATCGTCGGCAGTTGCGTCGGGTTCACCACCCGGTCGATCTGCTGACCAGGCCGGGCCACGTTTGTCCAGTACATCACGTCGTACCCGACGAAAACCCGGAGATGGTCCGTCACGTTCAGCCCCAGGTTGATGCCAAACTCCGGCACGACGCTAAAGACGTTGCGATGGTACGTGCCGATGTTCGTCGGCAAGGCCAGCAGTCCGCCAGTCTGGGTGACCGCCGTTCCGCCGACCGGCGTGAATGTGGTCGTGCCCTTGATCACCACTGTCTGGTTCGTGCCGCCGATGCCCACGCCGCTCCGCATGCCCAGGAAGAATCGGCCCAGTCGCAACTCGCTCATCAGGCCAATGTTTCCGCCGATAAAATCGTTGTCAGTGCTGAAGCGGTCGCGCACGAGGAACAGCGCGCCCGGCGCGGTGCTCTGTGGCCCCGCCTCCAGGTTCTCCGTGATCTTCAGGTCCTCGTTCAAGCTCACGTACTTCACGCCGGCGTAGCTATCGAGATGCCATTGCAGTCGGCCCGTGCACGACCGTTTGTTCCACCAATTGAAGCGAAAGTTGAGGTCCGCCCCGGTGAGTTGAGTGTTGTGCTCCACATCAACCCGCCCGGAAAGCAGTTCCGAGCGAGCAACGAGCTCCGAGTCCTCGGCCCCGGCATCAATGTTGAAGAACGGCCGCGCCAGGAGCGGATCGCCCGCCGACTCAGCCGAGAAGTTGGTCGTGCGCGTGCCCGTGGTGAAGAAGCTGCCGAACATGCCCCACGTCTGGCAGCGATTGAACCAGACGCCCATGTTGACCCGTCCACCCGAGAGGGCATCGGTGTCGATGCTGCCGCCGTAAAGGATGCTCACGCCATCCTGGCCCAGGATGCCGTTGGACCCTTGCGGACCGGTGCTGACAAGCGGAGGCGTCTTGTCGCTGCTGATGGTCCACAGAAGGAACTCCAGCGACCCGTACCAGCAACCTGGCGCGCCGTGGGGCGCCGACAGGTAGTACCGGTCCGAGCCGGCGACCCCACACATCCCGTCGCCGCAGAAGCCCCCGGGCATGAACGTGCCTTCATGCAACACCACCCCAGGCCCAGCTTGGCCATGCAGCGGCTGGCCGTACATCACCGGGCCGCTCATGATCACGCCCGACGGCGACGGCAGAGCCTGAATCTGCTCGGCACGCGGTTGGCCGGCCGGGGGCTGCGGTGCCGTCGTCCCCTGCGAAGAGGGGTGCATCGGGGGCATCGGCGCTGACTGCAACTGGTTCTTGCCCGGCTGAATCGTCACCACTCCAGGATAGGGCAGACCCTCGTAAACGATCGGCTGACCCGCCGGGGCCAGCGGCAGAGGCAACGAGAGGTTATCCCCTGGTGTGTATCGTGCAGGCTCGACCTGGCGGTCAACACTCGCCCTGCTACCGGCGATCGGTTTGCCCAGCAGCGATAGCGTGGACGACTCGCTCGGAGCATAACGCGCCGCATGGCGATTGACCGGCTGCCAGTCCTGGCCAAAGCCCGCCACGCTCAGTGTTCCAGCCACGGCGATGCTGATGAAAGTCCCACGTGTCCGTCTCATGGCATACCTCGTAGATCGCTGGGTCAGGGATGAGTGAATCTCAATCGCAAATCCAAAGTCGGAAAGCGCCAATCTCTACCGGGTCCGTCCCAGGAACAGGTTCTTGCTCAGGGGGGGAGGCGTCACGGTGATCCCCCCAGGCGGAGTGGGCGGCGTGCTGCCCAGGAAGTTCCGCTTGCTCATGCCTCCGGGAGTGGTTCCCCCAGCCAGGGGAGGAGTCACCACGGGAGTGGGCGTGGTCACTGGTGCGGGCCCAGGTATAGATTCTTGCTCAGTAGTGCGGGCGGCGTCACTATTCCCGCCGGAGGACGAGGAGGCGTGCTACCCAAATAGTCACCTTTGCCCAGGCCTGCAGAAGTCGATGCAACGACGACTGCGGGAGATACGATCGTTTGCAGCGGCGCCCGGAGGGGGCTCGTCTTGGCCACTGGCGCCGCCGGTGCCGGCAAGCGGGGCAGCAGGTTGTTCGTGATGGTGCTGGCCAGCAACTGGCGATCTTCCAGCACTTCGAGAATCGGTCGTTGGCGTAGCCTCAAGATGCTATTCGGCCGCATGGATAGTCAACTCCGTTCGACAAGGTGTGTGCTCCAAGCTATCCCTCTGATCGGTGTTCCCTGGCTTCTCTCACACTCGAAACAACAACTCCACGAGGGATTCAGCACACCAACAAGGTCTACAGTCCCCAGGGACGCTACAGCCCGAACTCTTCGACTTGAACATTGAGCACGGCTGTCATGCGCTTT
>CAYPHP010000761.1:0-2564 GCA_964410045.1 uncultured Acidobacteriota bacterium
TACCGCAGTTCGACCAGGTATGGGATCCGGTTTCGGTCCCCAGCGGTCTTCCGATGCGTACCTTTCCCACCGGCAACCGGACCTTCGACCTGGCGTTTTCAGGAAGCATGGCCTACCCACCCAACCGGGACGCGCTCAATTGGCTGGCCACAGAGATCTGGCCGTCAATCCGGGCCGCCTGTCCGGCCACTCGTCTGATCATCATCGGCAAGAACCCGGAGTTCATCCCGAAGCGATTGACCGATGACCCCAACGTCTCGATCACTGGGCCGGTAGACGACGCTATGGTTTGGCTGGGGCAAGCGCGGATCGCGGTGGTGCCCCTGCGCAAGGGGTCAGGAGTAAGCGTCAAGGTGGCCGAGGCGTGGCAGGCTGGTTGTGCGGTGGTGGCAACGCCTGTGGGAGCCCGCGGATATGCGGCTCCGGAGGCCATGATCCAGGCTGCTTCCGTCGAAGCTATCTCTCAGGTTATTCTAGACTTGTTGGTAGATGACGAGCGGAGGGAACGCTTGGCCGAGGCGGGCCGTCAACACTTTGAGGAGCATTATTCCTGGCCCGCGGTCTTCGCGCTGCTGGATCAACGGCTGGCCACCCTGGTAACGGCATGAAAGTAGCCATCGATGCTCACGCGTTAGGACGCGGCCAAGCCGGCTACGAGAGCTATCTCCGCCACCTGACCCAGGCCCTGCCGGCGGCTTCTCCAGAAGACCAGTTCCTGGTCTACCGCCAGCTTTCCGCAAGCCGCCTTCGCCGCCTGATGTACGAGTTGCCGGCGGCGGTCTACCGCGACCGACCCGACGTGTTGCACGTGCAATACGCCGGCCCGTTGCTCCCGCTCCCTGAGCGGTGCTCGCTGGTGGCTACCATCCATGACGTCTCGTTCGTCGACGTCCCCGAGTTCTTCTCTCTTGCCGACCGGACGCTGTTGCGGCTGGGTGTCGGCCGGACGATCCGCCAAGCTCGCCGGATTATCACCGTTTCTGAGTTCTCGAAAGCTCGTCTGATTAAGGCTTACGGCATTCCCGAAGACAAGATCCACGTGGTCTACAACGCCGCCGGATCGGAGTTCCGGCCGGCGCAGCACGACGGTTACCGCACTGATCCGCCATACGTGGTGATGGTCGCCGACCTGAGCCGGCGTAAGAACCAGGTGAACTTGATCCGTGCGTTCTCCATATTCGCCCGGCGGCATCCCCATCACTTGCTCCTGGCCGGCCGCGATTCAGCCACCTCACAGCCGATCCGGGAAGAGGCCGGCCGCAGCGGCGTCGGGGATCGCATCCGCTTTCTGGGCTATGTACCAGATCAGGAACTGCCCCGCCTTTATCAGCAGGCAGACCTGTGCGTTTATCCCTCGCTTTATGAAGGGTTTGGCCTGCCGGTGGTGGAAGCCATGGCCTGTGGAACGCCGGTGGTGACCTCGCGGGTGAGCGCCTTGCCGGAAGTCGCTGGCGGTGCTGCGTTGTTGGCCGATCCCCAGGATCCAGCCGACCTATGCGCGGCGATGGAAACCGCCGCTCGCGACCGTGACCGCTGGCGCCGCGCGGGACTCTTGCGCGCCAAGAGATTTAGCTGGCGCGAGGCGGCGGGGCAATCAGTGGCAGTCTATCGGGAGGCCAGTGCTACCGTTGGAGGTAGGGCCGGAATCGCGGCCCGACCGTATCGCGCCATACTCTCTTCCGCGCCGGAACAGGAGCCTTGTGAATCTACCCGCAAGTGAGGTAGATTTAGGCGTTTCCTAACCCCCCGGGGCGCTCGATGAAACCGCGGATTCTAATCGTTTCCCCAGTTACGCCGTATCCCGTGTTTCACGGGGCCGGGAGCGCTATCTTCGGGTACCTGCGCGCCTTGCGCCGGGAGTTCGAAATCCTCTTCTGCGGATTCTGTCCAGCCAAGCTTCTGGCCCAGGCCGACGAAGGGCTGCGGATGCTCTGCAAGGACGTCTACGTGGTGGCTCCCCCGGAGCGGCGCATGGTCGACGCGCTTGATCGCACCCCGTTCTACTTCTCCAACCTGAAGCACGACGGATTGCGGCAGGCGATTCGGGAAATGCACCGCAAGTATCGTCCGGACATCGTCCAGGTGGAGTACATGAGCATGGCCGAATACGCCGACGGCCTGGACGGAGTCCGGCTGTTGCGGGCCCATGTGCAGGAGTGGTGGCATTTCTACCTGGGATTCCGGCATT
The DNA here is from genome assembly GCA_964410045.1 of uncultured Acidobacteriota bacterium. GTDB lineage: Bacteria > Acidobacteriota > Terriglobia > JAJPHL01 > JAJPHL01 > CAYPHP01. Next base: position 2,189 of record CAYPHP010000761.1, read on the forward strand.
GTCTTTCCCCGGCCGAGCGCTTCACCAAGATGCTCGGCGCCTTCGACACGGTGGTGCACAATCGCCGAACCCTGGAGACGTTTGACTGCGTACTGGTAACTCATGACGAGGAGCGCAAGCACGCCCTGGAGCTGGTCCCCAAGGCGCGCGTGGAAGCCTTACCGTTCCTGCTGATGGATTGCGAGCAGTTCGAACCCTGGCCGCACATACCCACCGAACCACGGTTGATCTTCGTCGGCTATCTGCCGCATACGCCAAATGAAGAAGGTCTCCGGTGGTTCCTGGAGAACGCCTATCCCCATGTGCTCAAGGAAGAGCCGGCAGCCAAGCTGGTCGTGGTCGGTGGCGGACCTTCCAACCGCATTCGCGGGCTGAT
>CAYPHP010000762.1:0-2561 GCA_964410045.1 uncultured Acidobacteriota bacterium
GAGCAAGCGGCCCGTGGGAAAAGAACTGCTTCCGCAGTAACCAGCCGGTCCTCAAGTAACACCTTGCTTTTCTGACAAGCGTACGGGTAACCTCGGGCACCAATTCTCAGCGGACGGTGTCGGTGTTCGGCTTTAACTAAGTCGCCTCCACAAGGAGGACATCTGATGCGTCTCGCCGTTTGGTCCCGCTTCGCGCTCCCCGAGTTAGTCACGATCACTGTTACATTGGCCCTCCTGCTTGGTCTCCTGATGTCATGCGGCAAGGGAGGAGATGGTGGCAGCACGCCCCCTGTTGCTCAAGCGACGACTGTTACAGGAACCACTGTCGCACCGAACGGCCAGCTCGCAAAGGCAGCGCCTCCTGGTCCACTCCGCTGGTTTACTTCCTTATTTGAAATTTCTGAAAGTCTTGCCCAGGTGGCCGGATGGGCGCCGGTGCCCAATGCCACTGTTCGCGTTTTCCGGATCGATGACGCCGGGGCTCCGGTGGGAGCAGTCATCGCCAGCACCACAACCGACGTTAATGGGGCGTTCAGTCTGAATCTGCAACCTGGCACCGCTCTCGCTTCCGATCTGGTGGTTCAAGTATGGAATGGGCCGACGCCGGTGATGGTGGGCACCACGAACTCAATGACCCTCCCGCTCACGCAGACCAATGTGCAACTCAGTCCCGCCACCGAGGCAGCCATGCGGGCGCTGGTCCAGCGTACCGCTCCGGCCGGTGGCGAGACTCTGGCCAATCTCACCCTCGACGAGGCCACTGACTACTTTGACGCCCTTCAAACACTGGTCGAGTACTCTCCGCCCCCTTCCGGGTCGTTCGAGCCGCAGGTCGCGAATATCACCTCGCGCTTCTATGATGATATGGTCAAGGCGTTTGAGGTGCTGCTAACGCCAGGAACGGATTGGCACATGGTGCCTCTGGGTTTTGATCTCCCAAACGGCATGACCGGCGCACCCTATCGAGCCCGCATCCTCGTGGTCGGTGGCCGGCCACCGCGCGAGTTCACAGCTTTGACTCCGCCATCGCCAGGGCTGAGCATGGATAAGACTGGCGTTGTATCTGGGATACCAATATCAGCAGGGTGGTCTTCGTTCGATTACAAGGTGCTGGATTCAAGTTCGCCTCAGGGGATGTTGCAGACTGGTGTGGGCATTACCGTGAATCCTGGACCGACTCCCGTGGCCTCATTCACCGTGTCTCCCCTCTCTGTGAAAATCTTCCAACCCGCAAGTTTCGACGCCTCCGGAAGCAGCGACTCTGACGGCACGATTACATCTTACGAGTGGGACTTCACGAACGACGGAACGATCGATGCGACTGGAATCACTACTCAATTTACTTACAACGCGGCGGGCGCTTTTACCGCGCGATTGCGTGTGACAGACAACGATGGCCATGCGGGCGAGACCACACGCACCGTTCAAGTCGTCCCGGGTCCGGCCAGTGGGAGGATCACGGCCGGTAACCGATTCTCCTACGCTCGCAGCAACAGCTGGGCGCTTTCTTCGTGGGGGTCCGATCTGAACGAAGCGTTGGGCAATGGGGCTGGCGACGCCCCGCGTAACGCGCCTGGCCCGGTCTCCGTCGTCTCCGATGCGATCGGGCTGGTGAAGCTGTACGGCGGCGCTGGCCACGGTCTGGCCATTCGTGCGAACGGAGAAGTTTGGGGTTGGGGGATCAATACTTCCGGACAGTTGGGAAATGGTACGACGGCGATGCAGGCGACACCTGGACCGATGAAGGATGCCGGAGGGACGACCGTAACCGGCGCTGTGATGGTTACCGGTGGCGTTGCACACTCGTTGGTGCTGCAGGCAGACGGCACCGTGCTAGCGAGCGGCACCAATGCAGGTGACGGGAGTCTGACATTCCGCACACATGCCGCGCCGGTACCCGGGCTGTCCAATATCGTCGCGATTGCCAGCGGCGCGGGCGCGTCGTATGCGGTGCGCAACGATGGTACGACCTGGGCGTGGGGCGACAACACGAACGGTGCGCTGGGCGACGGCACGACGGATTTTCGCACCACACCGGTCCAGGTCAGCGGGTTGACGAACATCGTGACCATCGCGGCCGGCAACCAATTTGCGATCGCGCTAGACAGCAGCGGCGACGTATGGTCCTGGGGTATCAATGCCAGCGGCCAATTGGGCGACGGCTCAACCGCACCTAACCGGCTCTTGCCTGCCAAGGTGACGATCAGCGGAGTCAGCGCGATTGCGGCGGGAATAGAGCACGCTCTCGCCATCATGTCTGATGGCACGGCGCGCGTCTGGGGCGAGAACAGCAATGGGCGTCTGGGGCTTGGCGATCAGGGTGACCGATCAGTGCCGGTCACTATTGGGGGTTTGAGTTCGGTGATTGCAGTCGCCGGCGGGAGTGGTCACTCGCTGGCGGTGCGGTCGAACGGCACGGTGTGGGCTTGGGGCAGCAACGTCTCGGGCGAACTGGGCCTTGGCTCAACCACCTTCCAGTTTCTAACACCACAGCAGGTGCCGGGGCTGAACCTAAATTAAATTAAGGGAGAGATAACCGCGAATGCAAGGCGTAGTAGGTG